>CAYSRK010000365.1:0-10586 GCA_964433385.1 uncultured Spirochaetales bacterium | reverse complement strand
CCCTCCCTGTGGTCAGTATACCACGCTGACACCCTGGATGCACGCTCTTTTGTGCCATTCTCACCTGTTAAGACCCGCAGGGGCAGATGGCGTTAACCGCTGTTACATGATACTATACCCTAACGGATATGCGTAAGCTAGGGATGAACAGCTGGAAAAACTACGTGAAAATGCTCCCTGCAGCAGTTATGCTGCTGCTTTCCGCTCCGGCGGCAGCGGTCCCGCTGAATCTGGCGGTTCCCTCGATGCAGTCCGGCATCGAGATGCTCACCGACTGGACCCTCATTACCCGGTACCTGGAGCAGGCAGGAGCGATCGAGGTGGAGCTCCACCTCGTGAAGGACCATAAGGCGGTGATGGAGGGCATGCTCGGTCGCTTCTACGATGTAGCCTTCGTCAATACCCTCTTTGAAGAACGCTTGGTTGAGGCCGGAGGCGGCTCGATCGAGACCCGGGCAAGGGCTGCTGCGGGAGGGGAGACCGAAATGCGCACGCTGCTGATCGTACATACCGATTCTCTCATCAGAGGCTATGAGGACCTGCGCAGCGGGACCCTCGCACAGGAGGGAATCCTTGCGCTTACCCTCCCTGAGGAGTCTTTCGGCGGATGGACCGTACCGCTGCAGATGTTTGAGGAAGCGGGAGTGGACGTGAAGGGGAGCTTCAGCCGGGTTATCAGCTCCGGATCGTACCTGAGTATTCTCAAAGGAGTCTCCTACGGGGTAATTGATGTCGGCGTCGTCTCCAGCCCGGTTCTCTATTCCCCCGAGCACAGCCGGTATGCTCAGCAGATCCGCGTCATTGCCGTATCAGAACCGTATCCGCAGTGGGCTCTTGTAGCCCAGAAGGAGCTGCGCCAACGGGCTGTGGATGACTTTTTTCAGACGCTTTCAGCAATGTCCGGGAGCGAAGAGGGCGCCCGGATTCTCGCATCCTGCGGCTATAGCGCTTTTGTACCTGCAAGCGGAGCGGATGATGCGGATTCAGAGTAAGGTCACCCTGTTTTTCGGCGGACTGTTCGTGCTGATTGCGATGCAGGGGCTTTTCTTCATCAGCCATGAGCGGCAGGTCCTGCGGCGGGAGATGAGCGGCACCGCAGTAATTCTTGCGGAAAATACGGCAGAACTGAGCCGGGAGTTCATAGTCGGCTACCAGTTTGACCGCCTCTCCTCACAGATAGCCACGATCATTGATTCAGCCGCAGCCTCACGCATATCGATCGTGAATGAAAACGGTCTGGTACTTGCCGACACCAGAAAAGACTACGAGGGCTGGATCTTTTCAGGCCCGCCGGCAGCACAAACCGTTGTCGAGCAGGGCAGGGACACCCTGACCGTCCGTGCTCCGATCTACATTCTCGGAACGCTGCGGGGGAATGTGGAGATGATCTTTCCGCTCGATGAGCTGAACAGCAAACTGCGGGAAAACATTCTCGTCTTCTCCCTGTTTATCCTCTTCGAGATGGCTGCTGCCGTGCTCTTCGTGCTCCTTATAGAGCGTCAGCTCGTACGTCCCCTGCAGGAGTTGACGAATACGGTAACAAAGATCGGAACGGGGGCTTTCGACGAGCCTTACCGCAGCATCCCCTCAGCCTCCGTTGAAATTCGAAGGGTTTCCGAAGCGGTTGAGACCATGAAGAGAAACCTCCATGAAGCTCAGCAGGAGGTTATCGCAAAAACCCGGATGGCCACGATGGGTACAATCGCGGCGAGCTTCGCTCACGAAATCCGCAATCCGCTTGAGGCAATCTCAGGTTCTGTTGAGGTGCTCAGCTATGATATTTCCGAAGGGAATCCCGCCGGGGAGTATATTGCGATTATCCGCGAGGAGATTAAAAACCTCAACGGCTATCTCGAAAACTTTCTCGAGTTTTCCAAACCCCGCCCGGTCACCCGGATAGAGACCGATATCGGGATCCTGATCGATGACACGCTCCTGCTGCTGCGTCCGCTATGTCAGAAACGGCGGATTACCTGCACCCGCGTACTCCCGGAACACCCGCCGCTGCTGTACTGCGACCCGTGGCTGATCAGAAGGGTCTGCATGAACCTCCTGCTTAACAGCATCGAATCCTTCGAGCCGTTCAGCGGCGGTGAGAACCGGTTGCGCACCGAGCAGGGGAACCGGATATCTGTGACCGTCGAGGAGACGGACAGCGGCATGCTGTCAATCAGAATCGAAGATAACGGCTGCGGTATCGACAGGGAGCTGCTGCAGCACATATTTGAACCCTATTTTACCACCAAGACCGCCGGTTCAGGAATTGGACTTGCGATCAGCCGCCAGATAGCCGAGCAGCACGGCGGGTCGCTTACCATCCTCTCCCCGGTACCCGGGGGGGATGGAGGACGTGCGGGAACGGCAGCGACGATAACGCTCCCGCTTTCTGCGGATGACGGAGAGAACAGCGATGAAACGCATAGCGGTAGTTGACGACAAGGAGAACATTCTCCGTGTCCTGCGGGTAATTCTGCAGAAGAGCGGCTGGGAGCCGGTCGTATTCGAACGGGCGGCAGATGCGCTTGCCTCTATCACCGCATCCCCTCCGGACCTGGTCATCTCCGATATAAGGATGGAGGGGATGGATGGAAGGGAGCTCTTCTACGAGCTGAGGAGCAGGGGAATCGGTATTCCGTTTATCTTTATGACTGCCTACGGCACAATACCCGATGCAGTGGCGCTGATGAAGCAGGGAGCGGTCGACTACCTGACGAAACCGCTCGATTATGCACAGCTGAACCGCCGCATCGAATACCTCCTGCAGCGCGGCCGCAGCGCGGCTGAACCGGGGTTGTCGAATGACAAAGTGATGATCGGTTCAAGCCCGGCTATGCGCGCCATTTTCGCCCGGATCAAACTGGTAGCCGAAACCAGTTCCACCGTTCTGATCGAGGGGGAGAGCGGGACCGGCAAAGAACTTGCCGCCCGGGCGGTTCATGCTGCGAGTCCGCGCCGCAGCTCTCCGTTTGTCGCCGTCAACTGTGCCGCCTTCAGCCCGAACATTCTGGAATCGGAGCTCTTCGGCCACGAACGGGGAGCCTTCACCGATGCGGTGCGCCTTAAGAAGGGAGTCTTTGAGAACGCAGATACGGGAACACTCTTCCTTGACGAGGTCTCGGAGCTCTCGCCCGCCACCCAGGTCGCCCTGCTGCGGGTGATGCAGGAGAAGGTCTTCACCCGTGTCGGAGGGAGCGTTCAGATCCCGACGGATGTGCGGATCATCGCCGCAGCCAACAGGGAGCTGAAGGGACTTGTCGAGGCGGGGAGCTTCAGGAAAGACCTCTTCTACCGCCTTCATGTCATACCGCTCAGAATTCCCCCTCTGCGTGAGCACACCGAGGATATCAGGGAGCTTGCCGAGTATTTCGCCGGGCGCATCAGCCGGCGGGAAGCCCTCCCTCCCCCGGTACTCGATGAGCCTTTCATAGAGACGTTGAGCTCCTACTCGTGGCCGGGAAACATCAGGGAGCTTGAGAATGTGATTGAACGCCTGATTGTCCTGTACCGGCCGCAGTGCCTGACCCGTGCCCATCTTGCCAATGAACCGGAGTTCGGATTCTCAGGTGCCGAACCGGCTGCTGCCGAGCCTGAGAATGACGAGCGGGCGCTTGTCATTTCAGCCCTGAAAAGCTGCGGCGGCAATAAAAGCAGGACCTGCGAACTGCTCGGCATTTCCCGGCGCGCTCTCTACTACAAAATCGAGCGGCTTAGGATTGAAAAGGCCGAGTACCTCAGCGGAGAGTAGGCCCCTTCAGCTGCACACTGTGATGCACACCCGTTGAGCAAAAGCCTGTCTGACTGCACACCAGTAAGAACAATCCGGCCTTCTGCAGCCCCGGATGGGGGGCTGCAGGTTGGCACGGTATATGCTAAACATCAGTACATTCTGTCTATGGAGGTTTACAGACTATGAAAAAGAGTATTGCAGCTGTTCTTGTCCTTCTGCTGGCCCTGGCAGCTCCGCTGTTCAGTGCGGGGACTGAGGAGGATTCAGCACCTATGGAGGTAGTCGTGTATGCGAGCGTTGATGAGGCCAACGCGAAGAAGATTCTCGATGCTTTCACCGCTGATACCGGCATAAAGGTCGCCTTTGTCCACCTTTCATCCGGCCCGGCTTTCTCCCGTATCCAGGCTGAGTCGGGTAATCCCCAGGCTGACGTCTGGCTCGGGGCGCCGAGCGAGAACCATATCTCAGCAAAACTGGAAGGACTGACGCAGGCCTACAATTCGCCGGCTCTCGACAAACTTGGCCCGGAATTCAAGGATGCAGACGGCTACTGGCGCAGTTTCTACATGAACCCGATGGCCTTTGCGGTTAACACCGAAGCCCTTGCCAAATCCGGAGCTCCCATGCCGACCTCATGGGCCGATCTTCTCAACCCCGCCTACGAGGGACAGATTCAGATTCCGACTCCGCAGGCTTCGGGAACCGCGTACAACGTAATTGCCAGCCTGGTCACTCTGTGGGGCGAGGATAAAGCGTACGCCTATATGGCTGAGCTGAACTCCAATGTCCAGACCTACACATCTTCGGGAACCGGTCCCTCGAAGGCGGTAGCTGTAGGACAGTGCGCCATCGGCATTCAGTTCACCCCGGCATTTTTCCAGTTCATAGCTGAAGGGTATCCGCTCGAAGTTGTCTTCCCGAAGGAGGGAGTGGGTTTCGAGGCTCCCGCTGTGTCGATTCTCAAAGGAGCGAAGAACCTCGAAGCGGCCAAGATCCTCCTCGACTGGCTCGTCTCCAAGGAGGGACAGGATGTCCTCTCCGAGCAGCAGACCTACTTCTACCCTGTGAACCCGGAAGCGCAGCTTGCCCCCGGCATGCCTGAATTTTCGACCCTCAAGACTGTCGCAATCGATGTCGAGTGGGCCGGCGAAAACAAGGTGCGCCTGGTTGAGCGGTGGGTTGACGATGTCCTTGGAGCAAAATAGCCTTCGTTCCCGCTTCTGATGCGGCAGCCGCCCGGCAGGTGCAGACCTCTGCATGAGCCGCGGCGGCGGCAGCCGCCATGTTACCTGCTTCTGATTAAGTACGTTATCATCGCTTCGGCGCCGCCTTGCGGCTGCCTGAAGGACATGCTATGGGAAAAACAAAAGAACGAATCACCGAGAGGATGCGGGAAGTCAGGATGCTCAGCAGGGACCCGCTTCTCTTTACCGCAGTTATCGTTATTTTTATCGCAGTGCTGCTGTTTATCCTCTACCCTCTGATAAAAGTAATCCTGGTGAGCGTGTATGACGACGGGACATTCACCCTTTCCGTGCTCGCCAAGGTCGTATCCTCCTGGCATCTGCGTCAGGCCTTCTTCAACAGTATTCTCATGGGACTGCTTACCGCATCAATCGGGTCCCTCGTGGGGTTCATCTTTGCCTTCACGATAACGAGAACAGACATACCGCTGAAGAAGTTCTTCAATATCATCGCCATCGTGCCGATCATCTCTCCGCCGTTCATCGGGGCTCTGGCCATTATCATGCTTTTCGGCAACAACGGGTTTATCACCTCAACCCTGCTCGGACTGTACAATACCAAAATATATGGTATCAGGGGGCTGCTCTTCGCCCAGATCATCACGTTTTTCCCGGTTGCCTATATCAACCTGAAGGGGGTGCTTGAATCGATCAGCCCCACGCTGGAAGATGCGGCCATGGACCTCGGCGGTTCCCGCTTCAAGGTCTTCAGAAAGGTGACGCTCCCACTCGCTGTACCGGGAATCGCGAGCTCCATGCTGATTCTCTTCATCGAAACGCTCGCCGACTTCGGCAATCCGCTCATTCTCGCCGGAAGCAGGTTTCCGATTCTCTCAGTCCAGGCCTACCTGGAGATCACCGGGATGTACAACCTGCCCAAGGGGGCTGCTCTGGCACTGATCCTCCTGATTCCCTCCCTCACCGCCTTCTTCCTGCAGAAGTACTGGGTATCGAAAAAGCAGTACGTGACAATAACGGGAAAACCGACCACCTCCTCGATCAAGCTGGTAAGCCGCCCGGTCATGTGGATTCTCTTTGCCGTCATCGCGTTCTTCGCCCTTATCATCATGATGATCTACGTCACGATTCTCTGGGGCGCGTTCGCCAACGTCTGGGGAAGCGACAACTCGCTGACGCTCCGCCACTTCGGCTACGTCTTCGGTGTCGGTTTTGAGGCGGTTAAGGATACAGTCATCATAGCCGGGCTTGCCACCCCGATATCCGGACTCCTGGGAATGGTGATTGCCTTCCTGGTGGTAAGGAAACGGTTTCCCGGGAAGCACTTCATCGAAGTGACCTCCCTGCTCAGTTTTGCAGTTCCGGGAACGGTCATCGGTATCGGCTATATTCTCGCCTTCAACTCGCGCCCCCTGCTGCTGACCGGAACGCTGCTGATACTCCTGCTGAACTTCATATTCCGCTACGTGCCGGTCGGAATTCAGTCAGGAATCGCGGTTCTGCGGCAGGTCGACCCCTCCATTGAGGAGGCGGCGGTCGACTTAGGGGCTGATTCGCGGGGAACGTTCAGGCGGGTCACCCTTCCGATGATGATCCCGGCCTTTTTCTCCAGCCTGATTTACTCGTTCGTGCGGGCGATGACGGCAATAAGCGCCGCGATCTTTCTTGTCTCATCCCGCTGGAACCTGATGACGGTGCAGATTATGTCTCAGGTAGAGTCGGGCCGCCTCGGAGCGGCTGCGGCGTTCAGCGTCATTCTCGTGCTGATCATACTCATGGCGATCATGCTGATCCGGACTCTGCTCAACCGCAGGTACGGCAGACTCGGCGGAACGCTGTTGAAGATATAGGGGCTGTTATGAGCGTAACACTGAAGCATATCACCAAGATATTCAAGGATCCCACACACCCGACGCGGGAAGTGCGGGCTGTCAACGATGTGGATCTGGTCATCCAGGACGGGGAGATGGTCACCTTTCTCGGCCCTTCGGGCTGCGGCAAGACAACAACCCTGCGGATAATCTCCGGTTTTGAAAACCCGACCGCCGGGGAGGTGTGGATATCGAATGAGCTGGTCAATGATATTCCGCCTAACAAACGCAACACCTCGATGGTGTTTCAGAGCTATGCCATCTTTCCCCACCTTTCAGTAGCGCAGAATATCGGATTCGGACTTGAACTGAAGGGATGGAAGCAGGATGCGATCAAGCGGGAAGTGGAGCAGATCATGGAGGTCATGAACCTTACCAACCTCTACAGCCGCCGCCCGGATCAGCTCTCCGGGGGACAGCAGCAGCGGGTGGCTCTCGCCCGGGCAATCATCAATAAGCCGAAGGTGCTGCTCTTTGACGAACCGCTGTCCAACCTTGATGCAAAGCTGCGCGATCAGATGAGAATAGAAATTCGACGGATTCAGCAGTCCTTCGGAATAACCAGCATCTACGTTACCCACGATCAGGATGAGGCGATGACCGTATCCGACAGAATCATGGTCATGAACGATGGGGAGGTGATGCAGATCGGCACTCCGTTTGAGATCTACTCGAGGCCGGAGAATGTCTTCGTCGCCGACTTTATCGGGCGGGTGAACCTGTTCGAGGCAAATGTGAGCGCAGTCTCAAACAGCGCAATACGGGTGGAGCTGCAGGCTGCAGGTAAAGCCGGCTATTCAAAAGAGCTGAAGAGCTGGTCGGGGAGTTTCCCTGTCGGTCAAAGGGCTAAAGTGATGGTCCGTCCCGAGTCGCTCAGACTGTTCCGGAGCGGGGAACAGACAGCATCGTCACCGCTTACCGGGAGGATTGAACGCTCGATTTACCTCGGGCCGACGGTTGAGTATGAGATTGCTGTTCCCGGTTTGAAATCCCTCATACTTGCGGTGACCTACAACCCGGTCGAGGACGGATTTTTTCGTAACGGCGAGGAGGTTGCTGTCGACTTTGCTCCGGAGGCGGCTCATCTGCTCTCGTATTGAGCCGCTCTTGAACTTGCAGCCCTTTTCATACTAGCATACCTCCGCCATGAGTCTTTTTACCGTTTTCACCATTGCAGCCGCCCTGGCTATGGATGCCTTTGCCGTTTCGATCGGAACCGGGGCGGCGATACAGCAGATGCACCTGAGACATGCGCTGCGCGTCGGGCTTTTTTTCGGCGTGTTTCAGGCAGTCATGCCGATCATAGGCTGGAGTCTCGGACAGCTTGCTGCCGGTTATTTGGAACAGATTGACCACTGGATAGCCTTCGGGCTGCTCGCGGCTGTCGGAATCAAAATGATCGTCGAGGCGAAGGACCCGGTTGCCGAGTGCACCGACGAAGAAGTGAAGGACCCGCTGAACTTCTATGTGCTTATCATGCTCTCAATCGCGACCAGCATTGATGCTGCGGCTGTGGGGATAACGCTGTCATTTCTGCGGATCTCACTTCTGTTTCCCGTGCTGGTTATCGGCGTGGTGACCTTTCTTTTTTCGTTCTCCGGAATGTACCTGGGGATGTTCATCTGCAGACGGGGAAGCGGGGCATTTACCAAGTGGGTAGAGCGGGCAGGGGGAACGGTCCTGATTCTTATCGGCGCTGACATTGTGCGGGAGCACCTCGGCCTCTGGTGAGACCGGGTGCATACCCGGGACGGTTACACGTACCCCTGATCGATCATTGCCTCGGCTACCCTGACGAAGCCGGCGATATTCGCCCCATCAACATAATTGCCTTTCGTGCTGTAGCGGTCGGAGCTCTCAAGGCAGAGATCATGGATCCTGCGCATGATTGAGCTCAGTTCCTTGTCGACTCTCTCCCGGCTCCAGAGCATGCGGCTGCTGTTCTGGGCCATCTCAAGCCCTGAAACCGCCACCCCGCCGGCATTGGTCGCCTTGGCCGGGCCGTAGAGTATCCCGGCATCGAGAAAGAGGTTGACCCCTTCTTCGGTTGTCGGCATGTTTGCCCCCTCGGCAACCAGCATTACCCCGTTGTCGAGCAGGTTCTGCGCATCCTTGACTCCAATCTCATTCTGCGTGGCGCAGGGAAAGGCACAGTCGGCCTTGACTGACCAGAGCGGATTGTGATCAAGAGAGTAGTCGCTCGGATAGTAGCGGGCATGGCGATAGGTTTCGATGTATTCGGCGATTCTCCCGCGCCGGATGTTCTTCAGCTGCATCACGTAGTCGAGCTTGGCCCGGTCTATCCCGTCGGGGTCGTGGATGAATCCGTTGGAGTCGGAGAGGGTGACCACCTTGGCGCCGAGCTCAAGCAGTTTTTCGGCGGTAAACAGGGCGACATTTCCCGATCCTGATATCAGGCAGGTTTTACCTTCCAGGGTCTCGCTGCGGGTTTCGAGCATATTGAGCGAAAAATAGATTAAACCGTAGCCGGTAGCCTCCGGCCTGATATGGGAACCGCCCCACTCAAGACCCTTACCGGTGAGCACACCGGTAAACTGATTCTTAATCCGTTTGTACTGTCCAAAGAGGTAGCCGATCTCACGACCGCCGACTCCTATATCACCGGCAGGTATGTCGGTATGCTCGCCAATATGGCGATACAGTTCGGTCATGAAGCTCTGGCAGAAGCGCATGACCTCCAGATCGCTTTTTCCCTTGGGATTGAAGTCCGACCCGCCCTTGCCGCCGCCGAGGCTGAGCCCGGTGAGACTGTTTTTGAAAACCTGTTCAAAGGCGAGAAACTTCATGATGCTCTGATTGACCGATACGTGAAACCGCAGTCCTCCCTTATAGGGGCCGAGGGCGCTGTTCATCTCGACCCGGAACCCCCGGTTAATCTGCAGCTCCTCTGCATCATCCACCCAGGGAACCCTGAAAGAGACGATTCTCTCAGGTTCAACGATCCGCTCAAGAATCTTGTGATACCGGAATTCGGGATAGGCATCGACCACATGTTCAAGGGAGTGGAGCACCTCGTGCACCGCCTGGTGAAATTCAGGCTCCCCCGGATCTTTGCGAACCACCTGGGAGTAGACGATTTCAGCTATACTCTGCATAGTATCCTCTTATCTTCGGCTTGTTGCGGGCAGTATGTGAACCCGCGCCTGTCTGATGTGTCAGTTACTATAGGCAATACTGCGGAGAGCGTCAATTTGGATGCGCAAAAAAATAGTGAAAAAATGCAAAAATATACAGTACTATGATGAGAGGAGTCCGTTGAGACTCCTCTTCAAGAGAAAAGTGTAAATTACGTTACATAATGGAAATAATAGTTAGGAAAAACGCAAAGTTTTTTAGAAAAACTGCCGGGGATGCAAGAAAACCGGTCAAGCGCAATGTATAAATATGTACAATGCTGTATATTCCGATATCTAAGAGAGTGAGCCGCTACTCGTCTTCGCCGAACGGCACCCACATCCCGCCCGAATCAGCTGAACGGACGCATGCGTCAACCCACCGGATGCCGTTGATCCCGGCCTCGATGTCGGGGTAGACGAGGGTGGAAAGCAGCTTCTCATCCCCCCGGTTTTTCGCATCTATGGCGAGGGCGAACTTCAGGTAGATATTTGCCCACGACTCAGACAATCCTTCAGCGTGGAGAGCACCCAGACGCTCATCGGCATTGCACTCATCATAGAGGTAGGGCATGGCCCGGATCAGGCGCTGCGGGGGCTGTCCCTGCACTACGTAGAGCAGTGAGTTCGGCTGGGCATCATTGAACTCCAC
>CAYSRK010000364.1:0-3580 GCA_964433385.1 uncultured Spirochaetales bacterium | reverse complement strand
ATTGTTCCTGCGCTTGACCGGTCAACCGGAAGCGGGTATATCGGGGTGTACTCCTGGAGCGAACCGGTGATCACAGCAGTTCTCCCCGGTTCACCTGAGGATGCGGCTGGATTTCTCATCGGGGACAGGATCCTCTCCGTGGAAGGTCACCCGGTCCGGCATACGCTCGATTTCTACCAGCAGACTTACGAGTTCATTTCCGGGGGAGCGGCGGTACGGGTGGCAGTCCAGCGGGGAGAGCGTGAAGCTGAGCTTACCTACATCCCGGCTGAACAGGAGGAAGGCGCTCCCGTTGTGCAGCTCGGATTCCCGGTTGAAACAGTTGTCGAGAAGGCTGACTCTCTCTTTGACGCTGTTGCAAAGGGCGTACAGGAGACGCTCTCTACGTTCTCTCTTGCAGTACGGAGTATCGGGATGCTCTTTAAAGGGATTGATCTGCAGGAGGCGGTGGCAGGTCCGATCAAGATCACCTATCTCGTCGGTGAGGCTGCAGCTGCAGGTTTCAGCCGCAGCTTTCTGACCGGTGTCAGAACCCTTCTCCAGCTGCTCGGTTTCATCAGTGTAGCTCTCGGATTTGCCAACCTGCTGCCCATACCGGCCCTCGACGGAGGCCAGATCGTTGTTGCAGCGGCAGAGAGCATCACCGAAAAACTGATCTCCCCCCGCCGCTACTACATTCTCCAGATCATCGGGTTTACAATTCTCTTCTCACTGCTCTTTCTGACGGTGTTCAATGATATAAGGTACCTGATAGGCTAACTCTTCATGCCCCGCGCAGGGGATTCGAACCGGGTGAAGCGGGGGATGAACAGCAGCTTGCAGGTGCCCACCGGACCGTTACGCTGCTTTGCCACGATCAGGTCGGTATCGATGGTGTTTTTCGCGTTATGTTCTAGCTCCTTGTCCGTTTCCCGCTGTTTATGAATGAACATTACCACATCGGCATCCTGCTCGATTGAGCCCGATTCCCGCAGATCCGCGAGGGTCGGCTCCTTTCCCTCAGACTGTCGCCCCACCTGTGAGAGAGCGACGATAGGGATATCAAGCTCCCGGGCCAGAGATTTGAGCGAACGCGATATCTCGGCGACCTGCTCGTGACGGGGAATATTGTTCTTGTTGTCAGCCTCTATGAGGGTGATGTAGTCGATAAAGAGAATTTGTATTTTTTCGTTTTTCTTCATCCTGCGGGCAATTGCCCGCAGGTCCAAAAGCTTGATATAGGGCGTATCCTCAATAAAGAGCGGGGACTCGTAGAGCCGTCCGGCAGCCTCGGTCAGTTTGCTGAAATCGGAGTGCTTGAGCATTCCGTTACGGATCCGGTTCGAGTCAATCTTCGCCTCTGAAGACAGCAGACGCTGCATAAGGGAGCGTCCCGACATCTCCAGGGTAAAAAAGCCGACCGGTATTTTCTTATGGACAGCCATATGGGCAGCCATGGTAAGGGCTAGAGCGGTTTTTCCCACCGAAGGGCGCGCCCCGATAACGATGTACTCAGAATTCTGGAATCCGCTGGTGAACTGGTCAAGCTCAGGGAAGCCGGAAGGCACTCCTGTATAGTCGCCTCCGGCATGATAGAGCTTTTCAATGACATTCACCGTCTCGGTGACAACAGTCCCCGCATCGCGGTACTGGACAGAAAGGGAGGAGTTATCAAGGATATCGAAGATCTTCTTCTCCGCCTCGGCAAGCAGTTCCTGGGTATCCTCAGATTCATCGTAAGCCCGTGAGTTCAGTTCGTCGGAGACAACGATAAGCCGACGGCGGAAACTGTCAGCCCTGATAACCTTTGCGTAGTACTCGACATTCGCGGTAGTCGGAACGTCCGAGGTCAGCGATGCAATATAGGCCGGCCCTCCGGCCCGTTCCAGATGCTCTCGTTTGCGCAGGATGTTGGTGAGGCTGATCAGGTCAGCGGCACTTTCCACGTTGAACAGGTGCTGTACAGCTTCAAAAATGAGTCTGTGGGCCGTTTTGTAAAAATCCTCAGGCCGCAGGATTTCAACAGCCTTCTCCAGTGCCTCAGCAGAGAGCAGAGCTGCCCCGAGGACAGCCCTCTCGATATCTTCATTGTGAGGAGGTACCCGGCCGAATTTCCCGGAGGGGGCCATAGCTGTTACAGCTCCTCGTCTTCTTCATCCTCGTCGCCGAACTCTTCACTGCCGTAACCGACCGCCTCTTCGGCTTCCAGTTCAGCAGCGCTCTTCACGGCAGGTTCCGGCTGCAGCTCCTCCCCGGTCTCAGCTTTTCTCTTAGCCGCCTCTTCAGCTGCAAGTGCCTGAGCTGCTGCTTTCTCCTCGAGGGCAGCGGTTCTCTCATTGACCACCTCGATTTTCAGATCAGCCGTCTCATTCTCATACAGCCGGACTTTCACCGTGTAGGAGCCTACCATCTTGATGCTGTGCAGGGGAACGTCAATCTTCTTCTTCTCAACGTGGACCCCCTCCTTAGCCAGCGCTTCCACAATGCTCGCTGCCGTTACAGCCCCGAAGAGCTTGCCGGAATCACCGGCTGAAACGCGCAGTTTCAGTGAAAGTTCCTCAATAGTCTCTTTCAGAGAGAGTGCGCTCTTGCGCTTCTCCTCTTTCTTCTTTGCGATCGCCGCTTCCCTGCTCTTGAAGTAAGCTACGTTGGCGTTATTGAAAACCACCGCCAGTTTTTTGGGAAGCAGGAAATTTCGGGCATATCCGTCAGCTACCCTGCAGACATCCCCCTCTTCGCCCAGATTGTACACATCCTCTTTAAGAATTATCTTCATTATCTTTCTCCTTAACCGTAAACCTGTAACGGACCCAATGCTCTGAAAGTCCCAGGACGGGAATCGCTATCAGCATGATGCCGTTGATGCCCGGAACGAACAGCAGAAACAGCGCCAGCATCACCCAGGAGAGCGCATTCGCCCTTCCTCTTCTCTTCCTGCTCCAATAGGCCAGCAGGGAAATGCCCGCAGTTCCGTAGATCAGCAGCATCGTCAGGGCAGCGTTCCATGCGATATCACCCAGAGTGCCCAAACGGAACAGGACATCCGCCAGTACCAGCGTCCAGGCTGCTATGAACGGCCACAGCAGCCGATCGCTGACCCGAAATTCATCAAGAAAACTTTGGTTTCCGCTGCCTGCGCTTATGATATCACTGAGCAGGACACTGAAACCGAAGACCCAGATCCACATCGGGTAGAACGTCGATTTCATGACCTTGAAGGCCAGATCGAAGAGGAATTCAACTGATTCCTCACCTGGGACCTGCATCACGGAAACCGTAAGCTCCCGCACAACCAGAAGATAAAAATCCTTCACGCTGCGCGCAGCTTCGCTTTCGCCGTTGAGAATAAGCAGCATCACCAGACCCGCGGCACCGGGCACCAGACTCGCAGTAAACAGGCGCCGCATCCTGGTGCCGGCTGACGGCAGGTAAAATACCAGCACCCCCGCCAGCAGGGTCGTAGGATAGAAGAGACCGACTGCAGCAAGCAGATAGTCAGCCGGATTCAGTCCCGCCCCGATCAGCCGGTAGGTGTCAAGCAGCAGAACCGCCGCCGTCAGCGCACCGGCTGCCTTGTAGAACGTACCGACCGGATACCGTC
>CAYSRK010000363.1:0-2835 GCA_964433385.1 uncultured Spirochaetales bacterium | reverse complement strand
TTCAGAAAACCTCAGCCTAAAAAATACTACGTTGCCTGTGAGAAGTCAAACCCCGCCTACGCAAAATATCAGAAAAAGCCTGAACGCAATTCAGGCAATAACCGACAGAGAGGAAGGGTGAAACATCACCCGGAGCTGCTGAGCACCCTCGGTGATCATCTCCCCGTCTACGTGACAGATCAGCCGCTGGGACCCGTCACGCGTGGCTATCAGCAGGTCTCCGGCGGTATCAGATGATATCTCGGGCTGGCTCTTCTGGCGCCCCCTGAGAAACTTGACTACTAACTGCAGGATGCGCATGCCGCTTACCGGTCGGTTGACATAGCAGAGATCGAGAACTCCGTCATCAAGAACGGCATCCGGCCCCATTAGAAATGCTCCCCCCATCCTTCTCCCGTTGCACAGGGAAATCTGCTGGGTATCCACATCGTGATTCGCCTCTCCGTACATAATCTTTACCGGAACCGCCGAAGGATAGTGCCTCATGATCTTAACCACGGCAAGAAGATAACTGAGCACGCCGCTGACCCGGGTAAATCGGCTTGCCGTCAGATTCACCAGCGGTTCAAACCCGATGCCGAGACCGTTGATAAAAACCCGCCCAGCAGCACTTTCCCCGGCAAAAACCTCGGCAGTATCAATAATCCTGCAGCTGCCGCGGTTCAGAACAGAAACAGCAGCCTCAAGTTTGGGCGGGATTCCTGCACTGTAGGCGAAATCGTTGCCGCGGCCGATGGGCAGAACGGCAAATGCAGTCTTCGATGCTGATTTCCAGCCGTTCTTGGCAACCGGATGCAGCAGGCCGTTGACAACCTCGTTGCAGGTACCGTCTCCGCCGGCGGCTGCGACAATCGCAGTTCCCCTGCGGGCCGCCTCCTCTGCCAGGCTGACGGCGTGACCGGAATACTCGCTGAAGACCACCTCATAGCTTCGACGGTACCCATCCATCAGCCTCCGCACGGCAGGGAGCATATCCGCAGCCTTGCCCTTAGCAGCTGCCGGGTTGAGTATAATGAGAATATCATGTGCAGCAGAATTCACCGTATCCGCCCTCCGCAGCTTGATCAGCCGCACCTGAGTGTCGGCCGATACAGGAATTGACTATCCTAACTGAATAGGCGATATTGTGCAATAGAGTTTAACTTTATTTATACTATACATATGCACCCATGGTGCAGAAAGAGACGGAACCGTCATGAGCAGCCGCATCCAACCGCTTGCGATGACTCAGGAAGAACTGCGCTGCAGAGGCTGGGATTCCTGTGACTTTATAATAATAACTGGAGACGCCTATGTCGACCATCCCTCATTCGGCGCAGCCCTTATCGGCCGGGTTCTGGAGGCGGAAGGGTACCGGGTAGGCATTATCGCCCAGCCCCGCTGGGACACCCCTGACGATTTCATCAGGCTCGGTCGGCCCCGGCTTGCATTTCTCATCACCTCGGGCAATCTCGACTCCATGGTTGCCCGCTACACTGCTGCGGGAAAACCCCGTTCCAGTGACGTCTACTCCCCCGGGGGCAGGGCCGGACTGCGTCCGGACCGGGCAGTTATCGCCTACACCTCGCGGGCCAGGCAGGCTTACCGCAATGTCCCGGTTATCATCGGGGGACTGGAAGCCTCGCTGAGAAGACTTTCGCACTACGACTACTGGAGCGACCGCATGCGCAGGTCCGTACTGCTCGACTCCAAGGCGGACCTCCTGATCTACGGCATGGCCGAGAGCAGCATCAGGAAAACGGCGGCAGCGCTGGCAGCCGGTGAAAGTATTGCCCAACTGCGCACCATTGCGGGCACAGCCTATGTGCTGCACGCGAATGAGCCGGGTGCTTCTTTCCCGCATCGCACCATCCGGCTGCCCTCCTACGAAACTGTCAGCGAGCGCGACCCCCGATCAAACTCCCCCGCAGCGGCTGCCCGGCGAGCTCATGCCGAGAGCGTCATGCTCAGACTGAAGCATGAAAATCCCTACCTCCCGACAATCCTCATTGAGGAATACGGACCCTCCGCGGTCGTCCAGAATCCCCCCTCGCCCCCTCTCAGCCAGGCTGAGATGGACCGCATCTACGCACTGCCTTTCACCCGCAGAGCCCACCCATCCTACGATGCCTATGGAGGGGTGCCCGCCCTGGAGGAAGTCGCCTTCAGCATCACCTCGACCCGGGGCTGTTACGGAGGCTGCTCGTTCTGCGCCATCTCCTCCCACCAGGGAAGCATCGTCTCCTCCCGTTCAGCCGCCTCTGTGCTTGCCGAGGCAAAGCTTCTGACTGCAGATCCCGATTTTAAAGGGTATATCCATGATGTCGGCGGACCCACAGCCAATTTTCGGGGTCCTGCCTGCAGGAAACAGGCCCTCAGAGGCCCCTGCAGTGAGAGGCAGTGCCTCTTTCCCGTCCCCTGCAGCGCGCTGGAAGACACTCACGGGGAGTACCTTGACCTGTTGCGCAGCGTACGCCGGCTTCCGGGCATCAAGAAGGTCTTCATCCGTTCAGGCATCCGCTACGATTACCTCCTCGGAACGTGCAGCCCTGAGCTTGCGCGTGAATTCACAGCGGAGCTTGCCCGATACCATGTCAGCGGACAGCTGAAAGTCGCCCCGGAACATATCTCGCCGGCAGTCCTCGATATCATGGGCAAACCGGCGGCATCCCTGTTTGACCGCTTTTCCGAACTGTTCTTCGCAGAAAGCCGCAAGGCCGGCATGAAACAGTACATCATTCCCTACTTCATTTCCGGCCATCCCGGTTCAACGCTGAACGACGCGGTTGCATTAGCCGAGTATCTGCACGCCCGCGGCTTCATCCCCGACCAGGTCCAGGATTTTTACCCGACCCC
>CAYSRK010000362.1:0-3483 GCA_964433385.1 uncultured Spirochaetales bacterium | reverse complement strand
CTCCATACCTGCAGCATGGAGTTATTCTATCTCCTTGGGTTAGATTTTTTGATTATGAGGAAAAACTCCTACGGTTAGATTTTTATATGAGGCATTACGCGGGTGGGGCGAAATTTTCACCGGCCGAAATCACCAGTTCTGCCAGTTTGTCTAATATATAGTTAAAAAATGTCAAAATAATATTGACAATGTCTAAAATATGGTCTACATTATCTTGCATACCTGAGTATACATTCTTGAAAGGGGTCAACATGAACAGAAAATTCTTTATCGGTGTCCTTGCATTGCTTGCAGTGGTTATCAGTCTCCCGGCTGAGGGTACCTGGATAAACAGAGACGATTCCCCGGTGGATTTCTTCCTTGAGACCGAAAGCGGCGCAATAGCTCTGCTGGCGCATACCTATCAGGTGGGCGAGAACGGTACAGAGTTCGACTTCAGGAAGCAGGGCGGGCAGGAGATTCTCTTTCCCTTTCAGCGGTTCGCGGCAGGAGTAGAACTGTTTGACCGTCACAGAGTAACGTTCACCTATCAGCCGCTTCAGATCGTCACCAACGTCACGTTCCGTGAGGAAGTGAAAGTCGACAACGCAGTGTTTCCCGCGGGAACACCCATGGAACTTTCCTACGGATTTCCATTCTACCGGCTCTCCTATACCTACGACCTCTTCGCCGATGATCCTGAATTTATGCTTGGCGTAGGGGCTGTGGTGCAGCTGCGCAACGCTTCGATCAAGTTCGAGGCGCTGCAGGATGTACCCGGGACTAACGATCTTGCCATCAGCCAGAACCTCGGACCCGTTCCCGCACTCGCCGTCTACTCACGCTGGGAAACTCCCTCCGGGCTCAACCTATCGGCTGACATCGCAGGAATTTTCGCCTCTTCAAGGTTCATAAACGGGGCGAATTTCGAGTTCGAGGGTTCCATCCTCGATGCTTCCCTCAGGGCAGGGTATGTGCTGAACAACGGATCGGAGGTTTTTGCCAACCTGCGGTTCTTCGGCGGGACAGCCGAAGGGGTCAGCCAGTATCCGGATATTTTCTGGACCAAGTCGGTGGAGGATTTTACCAGCAATAAGATAGCATCGGTCACCGTCAGTCTCGGGACGACGCTCCGGTAGAGAAACCTGACCTGCTTACACTCAACCCGGCCGTTCCAGGACAGCCGGGTTTTTTAGGTGCTGTCGGTGAAGACCAGCGGGGTCGAAAACGGAAATGCACAGCCTGCCCGTCCGAGATGGACGAGAAACCAGGAGAAGTCGCCGGTCCTGATACCGCCGAGCGCCCACTGCAGGGGATAGGTTGCCGATATGAAACGGGCCCGGTCAATCAGATCAGGCAGCCCGGGGTAGTAGCGGCTCAGGCGGCTGACGAACAGTTCGCCGTACTGCATGAGCAGGCAGGCGATATCAGTCGCGGGGTCGCCGAGTCCGGCTGAACCAAAGTCAATGATTGTTTTCAGCTCACCCTCGGCGGGGTCGAATATGAGATGGTAATCGTTGAGCTCTCCGTTTATGAACGCCGGAGTATATTCAGTGAAGGTGTTGTCGCCTATGATCTTTCTGAACAGCGCATCGACAGCTGCCTTCGCCGAGGCTGTCATGTAGTCGTAGAGCTCCTGCTGAACGTCATCGTAAAGCTTGAGCCAGTCGTCGTAGGAGTGAGATGTCAGCGATTCTCCGATGCCGGCTTCGGCGAGCTCCGTCTTTGGTACTGCGTGCATGCTGCTCAGGGTCTCGGCCAGCTGACTTACGATCCGCTCCTGCTTCTCCCGGTCCAGTTTTCCGAACTCGTGCGGCGTGAGCACTGTGCCGGCTATCTTGCGGTAGCGTACGAAAGAGCGGCCGCTCATCTCCCAGGCCGGCAGGGGCAGGCTCACATGGCGGGATGCCACTTCGATGCAGGCCGCCTCCTTCACCATGTCCTCCGCGGCCCAGTCGTATTTGGGAAAACGGAATATCCACTCGTTGTTTACACTGATGATATCGTAGGTGAGTCCGTCGTCCTTGAACTTCACCGTGTCAATTGACAGATCGGGATAGGCTTTTGCTATCTCCTCAAGGTGCTGGTACTCCAGCTCAATCGAATCTCTGCTCAGCTGCCGGTACATATCGGTCTTCTCCTCCCGTCAGAGCCAGTATAGCACGCCGGCGCACGGATTGACAGGTCAAGATGACAGTCCGTCTGCACGTCTTACCAGGTCCGCATGCCAGAAGAGCAGCTTCCGCTCCCTTTCCCGATCGTTCCCCCTCACATCTGCAAGGATGCGGAATACCGGTTCCGTACCTGATCCGCGCATCCAGATAAAGGCCTGGGGAACTTTCTCCCGGTCGTAGAAGACAATCTTCAGTCCTCCAGACTCCTGTCCGGTGCGAAAAGCGGCTCCGGTTCCCTCCCTGCAGACCGTTCCTTCAGTGTTGAACTCCCTCCAGGAGCTCAGCCCGAGCTTCCTGAACAGTCCGTCGCGTTCTCTGGTCCATTGTTCTTCAAAGAGTGCTTCGTAGGCTGCTTTGAGCTTCGCCTGAGATTTCGTTCTTATGGTCAGAACGGCCTCAGGTTCTGAAACTCCGGTCGTGGTATAGTGCGGTAAGGAGGCGGTGATATCGGCGAAGGTGAAGTTCCGGGGAACCTCCTTCTGTCCGGAGAGAGCGCACCAGGTGCTGAAGAGCCCCGCCTGTTCCCGGTCGTCCTGCAGGGCAAGCAGTTTGATGAAGGACATGAGCGTGTTCAACGGGTCCCGTACGGCTGCCGGATGGGTGATGTTTCCCCCGTTAGACCCCTCTCCGAGGATGCGGACTTCGTAACCCGAATCGCGCAGCCGGGCGGCGAGTTCGACGGTATTTGCCTCTCCCACCTCACACCGGTGCACCTCAGCCTGGAAACAGGATGCGACGGCATCTATTCTCATGGACGTCGGTCCGTTAACGACAACTGCCCGCTTTACGGGCGTTGAGCCGGCTGAAACAACGGAAAAGGCGAGTTCTGAGAGGACGGCGAGAGCGAATACCTCCTGAGCTTCGAGTGTGCAGGCCTTGCCTGATTTCTCATCAATATAGACAAAATTTCCCCGGTCCCCGTCATTGTCGGGTACGTAGCCAAGCTGGAAGGCGGGGTCCTCGCTGTAGGCTCGTTCAAGCTCCTCCCGGCAGGGGTCAAGGCTGCTTCCCTCGGGTATGATCCGATGAGCTATTCGGCCGGGAGTATCGTTGACGGTACGCACGCTGATGCCCAGCTCGCGGAGAAAATCACGATCTATGGAACAGGCGCGGGCGCTGCCGTTGAAGTCGATCACCACGCCGAGACCGTTCTGTTCTGTGTAGGTACGGATGCGGCTGAGCACCTGGTCCTGTCTGCAGACTCCGATGGTGCTGGCTGCGGTCATGACGGTGAAGGAGCGGTAGATATCGCAAGCCTCGTAGACGCTGCGCGGTATTGCGGCGAGCACCTCGGCATAGGCTTCAGGGTCAGCTGCAGCTTCTCGTTCGG
>CAYSRK010000361.1:0-17299 GCA_964433385.1 uncultured Spirochaetales bacterium | reverse complement strand
TCTCGTCACCTACTCCGGCGAGTTCAACGGTTCGGTCGCCGGTCTCGGGTTTCTCTCCCTTGCCGCTTTGATATTCGGGCAGTGGAAACCGCTCGGTGTTCTCGGGGCAGCTTTCTTTTTCGGGTTCGCCCGCACGATTGCCAACGTATCTCAGGTGGTTCCCGAACTTGCGGTCATACCGCCTTTACTGCTGAAGATATTTCCCTACGTCGTCACGCTGCTTGCCCTGGTCTTATTCTCGAGGACTTCGCAGGCTCCGAAGGCTTCGGGTCAGCCCTACTTCCCGGGACAGGGATAAAAGGGCAAAGAGCCGCAGAACAGGAAACACTGCAGGAGGAACAGCAATGGAGTATACCTATGAAATGATGCGCGAAGCAGCCGATTATATCCGCAGCCGCACGGACATCCAGCCCGAGGCGGGACTGGTACTCGGCTCAGGACTCGGCATGCTTGCCGAAGAGATTGAGCATCCGGTTTACATTCCCTACGGCGATATCCCCCATTATCCCGTCTCCACCGCTCCCGGGCACGCCGGCAGACTGGTTATCGGATATCTGGCAGGAAGGCCTGCGGCAGTCATGCAGGGGCGGTTTCACTACTATGAGGGGTATTCACGTCAGGTGATCGGGTTCCCTGTCAGGGTCATGAAGCTGCTCGGGGTCCAGCTCCTGATTGTCACCAATGCCGCCGGCGGGTGCAATACCAGTTTCAGCCCCGGGGACCTGATGCTCATAACCGACCACATCAAGTTCTTTGACGACAGCCCGCTGCGCGGTCCCAATCTTGAACAGTTCGGCCCCCGTTTCAACGATATGTCCAAACCCTACTCACCCGGTCCGGCCCGGACAGCCCGTGAGAAGGCGGCTGAGCTCAAGATACCCCTCCGCGAGGGGGTCTATGCTCATATGGGCGGGCCGAGCTTTGAGACGCCGGCGGAAATCAGGATGCTGCAGACTCTCGGGGCCGATGCGGTTGGCATGTCGACGGTTCCTGAGGTGATTGTCGCGAACCACTGCGGTATGCAGGTGCTGGGCATTTCCTGCATCACCAATATGGCTGCAGGTATCCTTGACCAGCCGCTTACCCATGAGGAGGTGCTGGAGACCGGCGAACGGGTACGTCTGAAATTTGCCGCCCTGATCAGGGGGATTATCGGAGCATGGAAGCGCTGATCAGCCTTCTGCAGCTCAAACCGCTGCCGAACGAGGGCGGATACTACCGTGTCTGCTACCGCTCTCCGCATCGTGTCGATGCGGCGGAGTTTTCAGAGGGAGAGGAGGGACCGCGGCTGCGGCAGCTCTCCGGGGCGATCTACTATCTGATCACCGAAGACTCCTATTCCGTTCTGCACCGGCTTCGCTGTGATGAGCTGTGGCACTTCTGCTGCGGAGACCCGGCGGTGCAGCTGCTGCTCCGTCCTGACGGAGGGACCGAGGAGGTCAGGCTGGGAACGGACATCCCTGCAGGTGAGCTTCCGCTGCAGGTCGTCCCGGCCGGGGTGTGGCAGGGAACAAGGCTCTCGCCCGGGGGACGTTACGCGCTCTTCAGCATCACCACTACCCCCGCATTTGCGGAGGAGGATTGTGAAATCGGGGTACGCCGGCTGCTCATTGACTCCTACCCTGAAGCAGCCGACCTGATCGGGACGTATACCCATGGCTGATCCTTTCTCCCTCAAGGATAAAACTGCCCTCATCACGGGTGGATCGGGTAATCTCGGGCAGGGGATAACCCGGGCGCTTGCCGCTGCAGGGGCGTGTACCGCGGTAAGCTGCTTTTCCGATACGGGACGCGCCGCTGCCCTTTCCGAAGAGCTGAACAGGGAAGGATGCGGCAACGGTGCCGATCGCCATATCGCTGTGGAAGCCGACCTTCGCTGTGAACAGGATGTGCGCAGACTTATCCGCAGTACGGCGGACCATTTCGGCGGAATTGACATCCTTGTCAGCAATGCCGGGATACTTTCGGTTTCCCCTCAGCAGTTCCTGCCGCTTGGGGAGTGGCAGCGGCTCTTCTCGGTGAATGTCGCCGGACTGTTTCTTGCTGTCCGGGAGGCCCTGCCCCATCTGAAGGCGAGTCGGGGCGTCATAGTCAATGTTGCAAGCATTAACGCCCTGCACCCCGGATTCGGCGGGACAGCCCACTACGATGCGCTGAAGGGGGCGGTGGCCGCCTATACCCGTTCGCTCGCTGCTGAGCTCGGGCCGGAGGGCATTCGCGTCAACGCAGTCGCACCGGGTCTTATCGATTCTCAGGGGCTGCGGGCGCGGGCTCCTGAGCTGGTGTCCCGCTACGAAGAACGGGCGCCTCTGGGGAGGCTGGTGCAGAACATAGAGGTGGGAGAAACGGTGGTGTTTCTCTGCTCACAGGCGGCCTCCGCAGTTACGGGAGCTGTGCTGCCGGTGGACTGCGGATACCTGCTGGGCTGAAGGGGTTCTGTCATGAAACAGATAGATGTGAAGGCAAGCGAGGATTTCCATTCAGCGCTCACGAAGGGGGTGCTGCAGAATGTCCTCTCGAAGCTTCAGCTCCAGCGCTCTGAGCTGCTCTCCTTCTACGATGTCAAGGAGATCATCAAGCCGAAAAACGAAACCTACCTCGGCATCAGGACTATTGCCGTCGATCAGATTATCGGGAGCGAGGGACGCTACAGAGATTTTTCAAATGCGTTCTATCCGAAAAAGGCGACTATGAAAAAACGGTGGGCCCGGGTAAGCGATGCCAACTACAGCATGATCGACCTGCCGCCGATCAGCGTCTACAAGCTAGGCAACGCCTACTTTGTCCGCGATGGAAACCACCGGGTATCGGTGGCAAAATCGATCGGGAGGGTGTTCATCGATGCTGAGGTAGTTGAGCTTGATACGCAGATTGAACTGAAGCCCGGGATGACCAACCGGCAGATCCGCAGGAGTGTTATCGAGTATGAGCGGCAGCGGGTTGCCGAGGAGACCGGCATCGATCGGTATATCGATTACAGCCGCATCAGGTTTACCGAGCCGGGCCGCTATACGGAGATGATCCGTCATATCAAAATCCACCAGAACTTCATCCGCATCACGGGAGGAAGGGAGCTTACCTTTGCCGAGGCAGCTGCCTCCTGGTACCGTACCGTCTATGAACCGATCACTGCCGCTGCTGCACAGCAGCATATCGCCGCATCATTTCCCGGACGGACTGAGGCTGATGTCTATATCTGGATCGTGAAGCACTGGAACAGGATGAAGGGAAGGCATGGGTTCGCCGTCAAGCCTTCGGAGGCTGTCAGGGATTTCTCCCTGCGGCACCGCATTTCTCCTGTCAGCCATTTTTGGGCGAGGCTGAAGCGGGTGCTGGGCAAACGTGAACAGTGATGAAGCAGGGCAGCCTGTGAGAAAGGCGGTAAAGCGACGATGATGAACGGTAAGCGATCTGCAGAGCGACCTTCGAAGATAAAGATTCTCTGCATCTCCGATGTGGTGGACCCGGTAGTCTACTCACAGAACATGCGGGAGCGGTTCAGGGATGTCGATCTGGTCCTCGGAGCGGGTGATCTGCGGCTCCGCTACTACGGATTTATCGTCAGTATGATCAACAAGCCGCTCTACTTTGTCTTCGGCAACCATGATCTGAAGTACTACAACCGGTTCCGCAACCCCCGGGAAGATGAGGGGACGGACGAGGGTGAGTTTTCCTATGCCCGGAATTTTTTCGGGTCGATCTGCATCGATGATAAAGTGATCCGCCACAAGAAGACCGGCCTCCTGATAGCGGGACTCGGCGGTTCGATGCGCTACAGCCAGGGCTTGAGTCAGTATACCGATCTGCAGATGTACCTGAAGGTCATTCGCCTGATACCCCGGCTGCTGATCAATCGGATAATCCGGGGCAGGTGGATCGATATTCTCTTGACACATGCCCCGCCGTTGGGCATCAATGACGGGGAGGACCGCTGTCACACCGGTTTCAAGGCATTTCTCTGGTTTGTGCGGAGATTCAGGCCGCGGTATCTTATCCACGGTCATGTTCACCTCTGGGATATGAATGCTGAGCGGGAGAGCAGGTACGGTTCAACCCGGGTCATCAATGTTTACGGGAGGTATCTGCTCGAGATCGATCAGGATCCGGAATCAACGTAAGGGAAAGGAGTCAGACTCTATGCATTGGAATGCGGCCGCCGCGCAGGAGGAATTCTTCAGGGCTCTTCAGAAGGGGAGAGTACAGGCGCTGCTGTCAAAGCTGCAGCTTGAACGGAGCGAACTGCTTTCTTTCTACGATATCAAGGAACTCGTGAAGCCGAAGCGCGAAACCTATGTCGGGACCCGGCCGATTGAAGTGAGCCGCATCATCGGGAGCGAAGGTCGGTTCAACGACTTCTCCAACGAATTTCTGCCCCGCAGACATATGCTCAAAGGACGCTGGACAAGGATCAGTACTGCCCACCACGGGATGGTCTTACTCCCGCCGATCAGCGTCTATAAACTGGGGAACGCCTACTTTGTCCGCGACGGCAACCATCGGGTTTCAGTGGCTAAGGCTAACCGAGTCGAGTTTATCGATGCTGACATTGTTGAACTTGATTCCCAGATCAGGCTGGAGCCCGGCATGACTGACAGACAGATACGGGATCAGGTTATCGCCTACGAGCGGGAGCGGGTGCTGAGCCAGACGGGAATTGCTGATATGATCGACATGGATGCTGTTGTCTTTACCGCCCCCGGGCAGTACACCGAGATGCTGCATCACATCCAGGTCCACAAATACTACATCAATATGGACAGGGAGCAGGAGATTCCTTTCGAGACTGCCGTGAAGTCATGGTATGAGCATGTCTACCTTCCGGTAGCAGAAGCTGTTGTCGAGGAAAACCTGGGTATGAAGTTTCCCGGGCGGACGACTGGCGATCTGTATATGTGGGTAGTGAAGCACTGGAACCGGATGAAGGATGACTCCTCCTCGGTAGACCCGCTCAGCGCTTCCCGGGACTACGCGGTGCGGAACAGGCTCCCGCTTGGTCGCTGGACCTGCGCGTGGCTGAAGAAAAAGCTGGGAAAATTCCGGTAGTCAGAGGAGCTTCCGGGCAAAGAGACGGGCGTAGAAGGAAACCGCCTCACCGAGCTGGCTTGAGGGCCTGACCGCGCTGTCCCTGCCGGAGTGGTGCATGATGCCGCTGGGGGGCTGGTAGGGGTCAATATGCTGTACCTGCATGCCGAGCGGCACATGGATCATGCCCATGTGCTGCGCGTAATGGATCATGGACTGGAGGCAGAGAGTTCCGCCGCCCTCAATCTGAGAACAGCTGGTGAAGCAGCCGAAGTATTTGCCCGAAAGCGTGCCTTCATAGAAGTAGACCGACGACTCGTCCATAAACCGCTTAATTTCTGCTGAGACGTTGCCGAAGTAGGTCGGACTCCCGAGGATGATCAGCTGACTCTTGATAAGGGTCTCATAATTTGCGGTCGGCAGGTTTTCGATCTCTTCGTAGAATTCGTTGGCCGCTTCGAGCTTGTTGGACCAGATGTGGCGGTCCTCATCCAGGACGTTATACATCCGGCTATCGAAACCCTCCTCTTCGAGAGCTTCCTGAAACGCCTGCGCAATAAGGTAGTTGTTGCCGCAGACACTGTGAAAAATAATTGAGCACCGCATCGTGAAGCCCCCCTGTAGATGAAAATCCGAAAGCCGGCTCTGAACAAGACAACCTGTTGAGGAAAGTATACCATACTCTCGCGTGGAGGTTACATTTTTACGAAAAAAAACTTTCAATTTCCTGTTAATGGTGTATAATAATTAAGCGACCGGTATGTTCACTCGGAATGGATCGATCGTTTTTTTTACGTTTTTCAATGCAGTTGCCGGAACTGCAGCATTTGTTCCCCGTGGAGTTTATGCCCGGGAAGCAAAAGGGGGTTACCGCTTCACCATTTGTTTGGGAAGCGGTTTTTTTTTTGCCGTGCTGAAGGAGCAGATCAGTGGAGGAGCGGACGGATTCCCTGACAGTATCGGGTCTGAAAAGACTGCTGAAGGAGCGGAGGATTTCCTCCGTGGAGATCGTGCAGGAGTGTCTGCGGCGCATAGAAGCCCTCAACCGCCGGGGACCCGAGCTGGGAGCTGTAATCGAGGTCAGCCCCGGGGCGCTGCAGGAGGCGGCTGAACTTGATGCACGCTTTCAGCGGGAAGAGCAGACCGGGATACTTTTCGGTATCCCGGTTCTGCTCAAGGATTCTATCGGTACCACAGGACCTATGATGAGCGCCGCCGGCTCTCTCGCCCTGGCTGATACCCCGGCCGTTGAGGATGCCTATATTACCCGCAGGCTGAGGGAAGCGGGTGCGGTTATTCTGGGAAAAGCCAATATGAGCGAATGGGCCAATTTCAGGTCTACGCATTCAACGAGCGGCTGGAGCAGTCGGGGAGGGCAATGCCGCAACCCCTATGACCTGACCCGGAGTCCCTGCGGCTCAAGTTCAGGTTCCGCTGTCGCCGTAACAGCCGGTCTCGTACCGGCTGCAGTCGGTACGGAGACTGACGGCTCGATCATCTGTCCCTCCGCCATGAACTGCACTGTCGGCATCAAGCCCACCCGGGGACTGGTCAGCAGGAGCGGGATCGTCCCGATATCGCCCTCCCAGGATACTGCCGGACCGATAGCCGCCAGCGTGGAAGATGCTGCACTCCTGCTGGCGGCTCTTGCAGGCTACGATCCGCAGGACCCCGGGTCAAGTCCGGCTGCAGATCAGTTTTACCTGCCGGATCTCGCCTCAGGGGATGATTCTCTCAGAGGACTGAGGATTGGAGTCGCGCGGAATCTCTGCGGATTTGACCCCCGGACCGATGCGCTCTTTGAGGAGCATCTGAAGGTCTTCGAGCGCTGCGGGGCTCTGATTGTCGATTCCTGCGAAATTCTTCAGGTACATGAGTACCAGGAAGCGGAAATGACGCTCCTGCTCTACGAATTCAAGGATGCGCTCAACGAGTATCTGCGGAAGAGGGGGAACACCTCTGCCTGCAGTTCGCTTGAACAGCTTATCTCCTACAATGAAGAGCATGCCCGGCAGGTCATGCCGCACTTCGGTCAGGAGCTGTTTCTCATGGCCCAGGCTAAAGGGGACCTTAAGGAGCCCGAGTACCTCAGGGCGAAGGAACTGTGCCGGCAGAAATCAGTGGAGGAGGGGACTGCGCGGGTATTCGCAGAACATGAGCTTGACCTCCTGGCCGCTCCCTCGAACGGACCGGCATGGAAGATCGATTATATCCTCGGGGACCGCTACACGGGGGGAAGCTCCAGCCTCGCGGCTGTTTCCGGCTGGCCGTCGATCACGATTCCGGCAGGATTTATCGCCGGCCTTCCCATCGGAACGACCCTGATCGGAAGACCTTTCTGTGAACCACTGGTTATTAGGGCGGCGCATGCTGCAGAGCAGGCAGCCCCCATGCGCAAAGCCCCTGTCTTCAGGTAATGCTTGCAGGGTTGTCGGGCTTAAGCCCTGGAACGACGTTTTTTTCCGGCTATGCGGGCGGGGATGTTCAGGGCAGCCGCGATGAGCAGGATGCCCGCTGCGCTGTTCATCCAGAGAACTGCCTGCGGCATCACCAGCATCTGCAGGGCGCTGCCGGCTAATGCCGCCGCTGACTGGCATATGAGGGTGGAGAGCGCTGCTCCAGCCCCGAAGAGGTACATCTGGCGCCTGCTCAGGCCGTTTTCAGCCATTCTTGCTGAACATACCCCGCCCCAGAAGAGCAGGGTAAGCGGGTTGGCGGCGGTTATGATGATTCCGGTGAGAAAGGGGCCGGAGTCGGCGGGCGCGCTGAGCAGGGTCATATTCGGCAGGAGGGCGATGCCCCAGGCCTCAAAGAGCAGCAGCAGGCCGAAGAGAGCCATGACAGCTGCGCCGATAGTTTTGAACAGGGGGGCGTACCGTTCGCTTCTGATCCAGGCGGTAATCCCTGCGGCGGCGAGGGCGATGAACAAGGCGTCTGTGAGCGTCACTCCGGCAACGGCAAGGAGCGCGGCTGATACCGAGGAGTTGATCGCAAGGGAGAAGATGTAGATGGTGATAGGTCCGATCGCTGCCTGGAGGATAAGACCGAACCTGAAACCTGCCGCTGTATGATGCATGCTTCCGCCGTACTGAACATGAATATCCCGCCGGGTTTTTATGTACCGGAGAGAGCAAGGAGAAACGTAGCATGAAATGTATGATCTGTGAATACCTGACCGACGGCGCCAGGGGGAGCAGATGAGGCTGACAGAGCATGAAACGGCAGCGCTGCTCGGCAGCTGCGGTATAGCGGTAAGTCCCAAGGGGGAATCCCCCTCCGGGTTTACCCTTTCGGCAGCAGTTAATCCGGTACAAGCTTCCTTCGTACTGACGGTGGAGTCTGAGGAGGAGGCGGTTTCGAGGAGAGCGGATATCAGCGTGACTTCAGACCTCGGCGCAGCGCAGGCTCTTGAACTCTTCGGGGGAGAGATCGGTCCTGCCGGGGCGGCTGTCGTGCTCAGCAGACTCTGCAGAGCCTATGATGTCGAGCACCTGATCGTTGCCGGGCTGAAGGCGGAGCAGGGGATGCTGTCCGCCCGAAGTGGTGTAATAACGGTGGATGATCGTGCGCTTGTCCGTCAGCCCCGATTCTTTCTGAATAAGGAACCGTATGAGGGGTACCGTGAGTATCAGGCAGCTCTCTCCGGCTTCAGATATATCCCGGGAACAGATGAGGGTATAGCAGTAGTCAGCTTCGGGGCGGATGCTGCGGCAGCTGCCCGGTATTATATTGCGTGCGAGGGGGAAACGACGGCCTGGACACTCGTGGTCGGCGGGGAGAACGGGGAGAAGATTACCGAAGCGCTCAGTCTCTGTTTCTCCTGGCCTTGCAAGGCGGTGCTGGCTGCTGTCTCAGCGGTGCACATCAGCTGTGATGAGACGGCTGGATACATCCTTGAGGCGATGAACCGCGCTTCGCTGCCGCCGGCAGTTTTCTGGCTCCGGGGTGTCGGGGAGAAGGGGGCCCAGGCTCTGGTTGAACAGGCCGGTTATTCTGTCCGTACCGGTCTTGAGGAGGCAGCCGTTTGTGCGGTTGATCTTGCTCTGGGGGGAGGCTTACGGTGAGCATCCTGATTACCGGAAAAACTCGACTGCTCGTGTTCGGACCTGCCGACCAGAATACCAGTCTCCGGGTCAGGCAGATGATCGATTACGGAACAGATGTCGCAGGCACGGTCGACCCGGCGGGCAGGGCTGAGAGATTCTGCGGCAGGCCGCTTTACCATTCCGCGGCAGAGGCTGTGAGTGACTGCGCTGCCCATGCAGCGGTAGTCTATACTTCACCGCTTTCTGCCAAGACTGCGGTTTTAGAGGCGCTGAACAGCGGGATTAAGACTGTGGTGCTCACCAGTTATGGAATTCCGGTACGGGATTCGCTGGAGATCCGCGCGACTGCAGGCGGGCAGGGGGCGATGGTAATCGGCGGCGGTACTCCCGGCTGCATCAGTCCGGGTGAAGCGATGGCAGGGATATGGCTTTCATGGCCGAAGATTTCAGGAGATAACGGAACGGTGGGACTGGTTGGCTGCAGCGGTTCCCTCCTCCTCGAAGCTGCCGATGCGGCTGCGGGAGCAGGATTCGGCATCAGCACCGCACTCGCCTTAGGAGAGGATCAGGTTCCTGCATCCCGCTTGAGTGAGCTGCTGCCCTGCTTTCAGGCCGACAATGATACCCAAGCGTTGGTCATCATAGGAACGGCGGGGGGAACGATGGAGCTTGAGGCTGCAAGGGTAGTTCAGGACGGACGCTGGCGCAAGCCTTTTGCGGTTTTCACCGCGGGAGACCGGCGAAAAGCCGAGGTGCTGGAGGCTGTCGGCGCCGGAGTTGCCGAGAGGCTCTCTGACATTGGATATCTGCTGAAGAATATGCTTGAAAGGGGTTCTCTGTCGTAAAAAATAGAACGAACAGCTGATAGAAAACATCTTTTTACTGCTTGATACGTCCTGCTGTTTCAAAGGAGATTGCTGCACTCAGCAGTTTGTTACCATGATAAGTTGTATACTGGATTGGGAAAAAAGTTTTTCAAAAGTGCATAATTGGTAAATAATGCACACGAATATTGTTTAGAGGTGCTGTAAGAGGGTGATCCCCGCAGCGGTCAGGGCGTAGAGTTCGCGCCTTTTGTAGACGAAGGTATCAAGGGCTGCGGCTGCGGCTCCGAGAATGCCGGACCGTTCTCCCAGCGCGGTTCGGCTGATTACCAAAGACGACCGGATGCCCGGGGCGGCTTTCTGTCCGAAGGTTTCATTCATAATACGGTAGAAACTGTCATCAAGAGCGGAGAGTCCGCCCCCGATGATTATCCTGTCAGGACAGAGTACGGCTGCGGCCGCAGCCGCTGCCGTGCCCATCGCCCGGGAGGCTGAAGCGGCCAGCGTGCGGGCTTCTGAGTGGTCGGCTGATCCGCTGTTCTTTCCGTGCAGCAGCTCCTGCAGGGCTCCAGTCCTCTGCTCAAGCGCCCATCCCGCAGCGGATGATTCGAGACATCCTTTTTTACCGCACCGGCAGGGAAGCCCGGATCCGATATCGAGGTGGCCGAACTCGCTCTCAACCGGGTTGATCCGTTCCTGGGAGAGCACCGCGGCTTTAATGTTCCTGCCCCAGCTGATGTAGAAAACCGACTCTTCCCGCGGGAGGTCTGAGAACCAGATTTCTCCGAGGAGCATCGACCGGACGCTGCTGTCGACGACTACAGGTATGCCGACTGCCTGCGATATGCTTTTTGCTGCAGCGGAGTACTGGAGGGTTCTCTCCCGCTGGGAACCGGGAAGGTCCTCGTGATCATCGGTGCTGAGTGAGACTGCGCAGCCTTTAATAAGCCGGGGGTCGCGGCATTTTCCGGTGAGTGAGCGGACGGTTTCGGTGATAAAGGCTGTTTTTTCACCAGCGGCGGAGAAGGCGGGAGTCGGCTGCCGCTGAAAGCGGACAAGGTCTCCGTTAAGCAGGGCGATTCCCGAGGCGGTATTTGCACCGCCTGCATCGACGGCGAGCACATAGCCGGCTCCCCGCGATATCCTCAGCGGTGTCGGCCTGCGACCGATGCTTCCGCTGGTTTTCTCCGACTCCTCGACCATGCCTTCCTCAAGGAGCTGCAGCACGATTTCGGAGATGGACACCTTGTTGATGACCAGTTCCCGGGAGAGGTCTGCACGGGAGGCCGAGCCGAGCTGCTGAATGCAGTTCAGCACCCTCAGGCGGTTGATCATCCTGGCGGTCTTCGGTTCGGAGAAGATCGTGAGGGTACCATACAGGATGGCGGCCCATGTGAACAGAGCGGGGAGGGGTTACGTTTCTGCCAGACCTTGCAGGAGATTCTTGCCTCCCGGAAGATTTATTAGTATGTTTTTCCCAGACTGAGCGCTTTGGGGGAGCAGCGTATCGCTGTCTGCCCGGAAGGGCGGCGGTCGCCCCGCCCGACGGAACAACATGCATACTATCTGACGGTAAACGGAAACATCCGGAGGAATCCTGCAGGACCTCCTCCAGGCTGCGTCCGTACAGGTCAGCGCAAGGAGTAGGAAACTATGGTGCAGAAAAAGTTTAAGACAGAGGTCAATCAGCTCTTGGACCTCATCATCCACTCACTCTATTCCCATAAGGAGATATTTCTCCGGGAGCTCGTGTCGAATGCTTCAGATGCACTGGATAAGCTGAAGTATCTGACGCTTACAGATGACGAGTATAAGGATGTCGAATTTGATCCGCGGATCGACATAACCTTCACCGATGAGGATAAGCATACGCTGACCGTCCGAGATTCGGGGATCGGCATGAATGAGCAGGACCTCAACGAGCAGCTCGGCACCATTGCCCGCTCAGGTACGAAAAACTTTCTCAACCGGCTCAAGGGGGATGCGAAGAAGGATGCGAACCTGATCGGTCAGTTTGGGGTAGGGTTCTATTCCTGCTTCATGGTTGCCGATGAGGTCGAGGTGATCTCGAAGAGGGCCGGTGAGGATACTGCCTGGAGGTGGAAGAGCAGCGGAAAGAACTCCTACACCATTGAGGAGACGCAGCGGGACTCCCACGGGACTACAATCATTCTGCACCTCAACGAGGAGGGAAAGGAGTATGCGAACCGCTGGCAGGTTGAGCAGCTGGTGAAGAAGTATTCCGACCACATAGCCTTCCCGATATTTCTCGAGTATGACCAGAAGAGCTGGGAGGGGAAGGAAGACAAGAAGAAGGAGAAGGTGGAGCACAAGATCGAGCAGATCAACAAAGCCGCCGCCCTGTGGAAGCGGCCGAAATCGGAGCTGACCGACGAGGACTACAACGAGTTCTACAAAACAACGACACATGATTACGAGGATCCGCTCTTCTACATCCACACCAAAGCCGAGGGCACTCTCGATTACACTACGCTGTTCTACATACCTTCGAAGGCTCCCTTTGATCTCTATCAGGCTGACTACAAACCGGGGGTAAAACTGTACGTAAAGCGCGTCTATATCACCGACGATGAGAAGGAACTGCTGCCGACCTACCTCCGGTTCGTCCGGGGAATCATTGATTCTGAGGACCTTCCCCTGAATGTAAGCCGCGAGATCCTTCAGCAGAATCGGGTCATGGCGAATATTCGGAGTGCTTCGGTGAAGAAGATCCTCAGCGAATTCAAGAAGATTTCCGAATCGAATCCCGAGCTCTACACCCGGTTTATCGAACAGTTCAACCGTCCGCTGAAGGAGGGCCTCTACTCTGACTATGCCAATCGGGAGACGCTTCTTGAGCTGATCCGTTTCAAATCGACAGAGGTCGAGGGGTACACGGGGCTTGCCGGCTACAAGGAACGGATGAAGGAGGAGCAGAAGGCAATCTACTTCATTGCCGGCGGATCGGAAGAGACGCTGCGAAACTCCCCGCTCATCGGGGCGTACACGAGCAAGGGAATCGAAGTGCTCATCATGGACGATGAGATTGATGATATCGTCATCCCCTCGATCGGCAAGTACGGTGACCTGGAGCTGAAGGCGATCAACAAGTCAGGCGCAGCCGAGGACCTGAATACCGAGGACCACAAGAAGCGGGAAAAGGCGGCTAAGCCGGTGGTTAAAAAGGTCAAGGAGGCTTTAGGAGACCGGGTTAAGAAGGTGATCGTTTCTTCGCGCCTCACCGAGGCTCCCTCTTGTATTGTGGTTGACGAGAATGACCCCACGGTGCAGATGCAGCAGATGCTCAAGGCCATGGGGCAGAGTGACCTGCCTGATTTCACCCCAATTCTTGAGATCAATCCTGACCATGTCATCGTCAAGAAACTCGGTGAGACGGATGATGAGCAGCTCATCCAGGATATCAGCGGGATTCTGCTTGATGAGGCCATGCTGGCTGAAGGCGTCATGATCAAGCATCCGACGCAGTTTGTAAAACGGCTCAACGCCGTACTCAGCAGGAGCCTCTGACTCTCAGGCCCGGGATACTGTCTCTCTGCCGGCTCCGCATCAGCTGCGGAGCCTTTTTCATGTGCGGCCTCTTTCCCGCGGCAGGGATCAGTTGCTCATGAACCAGCGAACTGCTCAGGGTAAAAAAAGCGGCTGTCCAGCCTGAGTGCGCAGAACTGGACAGCCAAATATGTTTTGGAGGTCAGAATTATCTCACAAGGACCTACTTTCCCATATCGAACTTCATTCTCTGGATGACATCATTCTGCAGCTCCTTGTTGAGGGGAGTGAAAAAAGCGCTGTACCCGGAGATTCTCACCATCAGGTCACGATACTCCTCAGGTTTCTCCTGAGCCTCTATCAGAGTCTCGTCATCAACCACGTTGAACTGGATGTGATACTGGTAGTTTTTAAAGTGGGTTTTCACGAGTCCGAGCGCCCGTTTTCGGCCTTCCGGAGTCCTGAGTGTCTGCGGAGTCAGGCGCATGTTGAAAATTGATCCCTTCTGGAACCATTTGCTCGGGAGTTTTCCCTCGGAGTTGATTGTGGCAGTCGGCCCGTGCTGCTCAGCTCCGTTTGAGGGAGAGACGCCGTTGTTTACCGGCAGTCCTGCCTTCCTGCCGTTGGGCAGGGCTCCGACAGATTTCCCGAACGCCACATTGCCGGTGACAGAACTCTGGCTGAGAGCGAAGGTTGCAGGGATCGGTCCCTTGCCGTAGCGGGAGCTCTTGAAATCGGTCTGGTAGGTCGATCCGAGGTATTCACTGATCTCAACAGCCCACTTGTCGGCGTAGTCGTCGTCGTTTCCGAATTTGGGGGCTTTGGTGAGAAGAAGCTGCCGTATCTCCTCCCCTGCGGGCTCTGTGGTACTGTCCTCGAAGTTCGTACTGAGAGCATGCGCAAGCTGTTCGGCGGTTATGAGTTTTTTATCGAACACCGCATACTCAATAGCTGCAAAGGAATCGCCGACACTCATGGAACCGGCTGTGGGGCCGCCGTCGGCTGTGTAGACGGCACCGCCTTCAACAAGAGACTTGCCCCGTTCAATACAGTCATGAACAAGTGAGGAGCGAAAGGCGTTCTGATCGTGAAGGATGTGCATCTCGTCACTGATGTGTTCGACGATGACCTGCAGTTCCATGTAGTAATGGAGCTGTCTTTTGAAGGCATCCATGATTTCCCGGGGGCTTTTGAAGGTGGTCAGGTCTCCGTCTCCGGGGAGCAGGGTGACCCCGGTCCTCGGGTCGGTCCCGTTGTTGAGAGTCATCTCAAAAACCTTGCCGACGTTCAGCCAGGAGCCTTTGGCGGCAAAATCCCATTTACCCGGGATGGATGCCTCAATACAGCCGACCGGTGCCCAGTTGTAGAGGTCTTCTTCAGCGACCCCCATATTTTTCAGTATCCGCATGACGCCAAGATCATTGTACAGGGCCGGCTGCCCTCCCTTGTGCTGCTCCTCCACCTGCAGGGCACGATCCATGAACTCGTCGGAACTTCCCTCAAACCACTTCAGGGAGACGGAGGGCTTGGTGAGCTTCAAGTCCGCTGTTGCATCCAGGACAATATAGGTCAGTTCGTTCACCGCGTCTTTGCCGTCTGCAGTCTGGCCGCCTATGGCGAGATTCTCTGCAAGGTGGTATCCGGGAAAGTATTCGCTGTCCGGCCACGAGCGAAGCTTGTTGATCTCATTTGCCTTGATAAAGAAAGACTCCACAATTTCAAGAGCCTGCTCCCGGGTCAGGGTTCCCTGTTCCAGGTCCCGCCTGCAGTACGGCCAGAGGTACTGGTCAAAACGACCGAGGGAGATGGCGTGACCGTTGGTTTCGATCTGAAGGATCAGCTGGATCAGCCACACGGTCTGAACCGCCTGCCAGAAAGTTTCCGCGGGCTCGGCAGGGACCCGGCGAAGATTAGCCGCCATTACCGTCAGTTCCTGTTTTCTGGCCGGATCCTCGCACTTCTGTGCCTCTGTTTCGAGGAGTTCGGAAAAACGGCGGGCATAGTTGATAACCGCCTTGTTTGCAGTCACAACAGCCTGGAGAAACCAGTACTGGCTGACAGTTCCGGGTTCAGTGAGGTCGAGCGTCTGCAATCGCCGCTCAGCCTTCTCTATTACGTAGTTCAGCCCGTGTTTCAGCACCATTTCATGATCGGGAAGAACATTGCCGAGCCCGGCTGCGGCACACCAGGTATCGTCTATGGCATTTATTTCCCAGGCTGTACGGGCCGGTTCCGGGAGTTCGGCCCAGACATTTTCAATGAGGGTCTTTCCCTTCCAGTACGCTATGGTTTCCAGCACCTGTTTTTTTGTCTGTTCCGTACAGGTGAACTTGTCGCAGGGGCGTTCGGAAAAGTGGTACGGGTTACCCTCGAATTCGTCGAGAATCCACTGAACGGAATATTCCGGAAAAACCGGGGCGCCCCTGACCGTACTCGCCTGGTTCCCGACAATAAGCTCCCCCTCGCGGACAAAGATGGTCATCCTGTCCAGCACTTCGTACAGAGATTGGGCGCGGCGCTTTACAATTGGCTTACCCTCGCTTTTCTTCATGGACTCGGTAAAGAGCACCGCACGTTCCGGGCATATCTCAGGGATTTGTTCAATAAGCTTTTCACGCAAATTTTCTATTCGGGGGGTCATGATTTCTCTCCTCCATATGAAAACGGTTTCAGTTTGTATTACAGGGTATCATAGAATTATTAATGACGCAAATGGAAAATTTCCCAAAAGTGAAAGATCATCGCAGAGCATCCGGCTCTGAGACTGAGAAAGATGTGGTTTGTGATGTTTTTACCAAGATTTCTGCTTTAAGCCCGTTATGAATTCCAAACGCACACTGTGAAGAAGCGGGTTCGGGCATCCTGCACCGTTTCAGACAAAATGGGCGAAGATGTGTTTATCCTTGAGAAGCCGGACGTAATCCTCGGGAGCATCGCTGTTGGTTATGATATGGGAAAAGCTTTCAGGGTTTGCAAAAAAACAGGCTGAGACGTTGTCGAATTTGGTTGAGTCAATGAGCAGATAGGACTCCACGGTTGATCTGAGGGCAGCTTTCTTCATATCGCATTCTCCCTGGTTGGCGCAGGTTACCCCAAGCTTGGCGTGCAGTCCCCCGGCTGAGATGAATGCTTTGTGGGTACGGTTGTTCTGGAGGATTTCACAGTAGTTCGGCGGATGAAGGATCATCGTCTTGCGGTCGTAGCTCCCGCCTGAGAGGATAACGTTGATGTTCTTGTGGCCGGCTACAGCAAGAAAGATATTTATCGCATAGCAGATAACGGTGAAAGGGAATTCTGTCGGCAGGAACTGGGCCAGGAATTCTGTGGTGGAGCCGGCGTCGAGGAAGACGATGTCATTTTCCGCGATACATGCGGCGGCGTATCTGCCGATCTCTTTCTTTTTATCAATATTCTGATTTTCGGCAATGGTCAGCGTGTAGTCAAACAGACCGCTCGAAGAGGAGGTCGAGTTGTAGACCACTGCCCCGTGCAGCACCTTTACGATTCCCTGGTTTGAGAGGATCTCTATATCCCTGCGGGAAGTCATCGGAGAGACCCCCATTCTCTTGGAAATCTCGGAGATTCTCATGGAATTTTCTACCTGAAGCATCGTTTTGAGTGCTTCGAGCCTTTTCGCCTTATTCTTCATGGAGAGATTATAGAACGAAGTTCAGGAAAAGTAAATTCTCAAAAATGTGATAATGGTACATGATTAACAAAAAAGTGGTATGAAAAATTCATTGTTTTATCCGGGCATATGTCTGCTGCCGGGCATGGACCTCGGGGCGGTCGGGAATTTTTCTGTAGCCCGAAAATGATTTTTTCCTCCTTGTTATAGGTATCGTCCGAGGGCATTCCGAGCTCTTTCGGGCTGCCTTTTCCAGTTTCTGATCAGATCGA
>CAYSRK010000360.1:0-5792 GCA_964433385.1 uncultured Spirochaetales bacterium | reverse complement strand
CGCGGAACTCGGGCGGGACCGTGATGCTCTTCCACTGCACCCGGTCAAGCAGTTCATCGATGCGCTGCCGGTCGCGGGACATGCTGATCAGCAGGACCGGGTATTCATACTGGTCATCCGACAGCTCGGGAGAGCGGTGGAGATAAGCCGGGTAGGGCTTGAGACCGCTCTGGAGGGAGGGATAGCGGGACTTTCCGATCAGTCCGGCCTGCACGTCGACATAGGAGCCGGCAGGAACGATTTCGGTAATATCGCCGAAGAGCGCCAGCTGATTCTGCAGTTCGGTGAGGCGGTGAATCTCCTGCTGGACTGCCTGCTGACTGTCGCGTACCTGCTGGATATCGGCGGCAAGCTGATCGAGCCGGCGCCCGATCCGCTCGAGATCAGGCGTGCTGCGGCTGTCGGTCCTGATGGATGATTCGCGTGGAAGCGGTAGTCCCGCATCCTGGAGAAACATTTCTATGCGGCGGCGCAGATCGGAGAGCTGAGATTCATGCTCCCCGCTCTGCTGCCCGTTCTCCGCGGTTCCGGCGCTGCGGAGCGAACCCGACTTGAGTCCGAGGTTCTCCTCGTTTTCGAGGACATCAATGAAGTCCATGATACCGGCATCAAGGAGCTTTCGGGTCAGTACATCAGCATCCGCGTGCAGCACGACCGCGCTCAGGCGCTGCATCCTCTGGGGGAATAGGATCATAACCGGCTGCCCTCCTTCAGGCTGGATGCGGGGGCTTTGCCGGCCGCAGCCGGTCCTGCCCCGTAGTAGGCGGCATGTACCGATGCCTGAATCCGATCTATCTCATCGCCTTTGAGGATCAGGTAGGCAGCAAAGGTTCCGATGGTAAACGGGTCACCGCTCTTCGCCCTGCGGGCACTGTTGAGCATCCGCTGCCGCAGCCGATGCTCCATCCGGTCAAGCAGCTCTATTCTGGCGGTCCGCTTCTGCTCCCGGGCTCCCGGCTGGAGAGACGGCAGCTGTCCGCTCTCGAGGAATCCCGATGCGGCGATAAGCTGAGCGACTGAATCGGCGGCTCCCGTTTTCTCCCTGCCTTCCCGTATCGCCCGAAGCACGGCAGCGCGGGAGAGCCGTGCTCCCCCGTCGATTATAACACGCTGGATATGGGCTGCCGTCTGTGAGGATGTCCACGAGGGTGTTATCTGACTGAAGAGCTCAGGAAACCGGATGCACCGGGTGATGTTGCGGGCGTCTATCTGCTCAGACAGGATACCGGCAAGAACCTCGGCATCCGTTCTGCCGAGACGCTCAGCGCGGGAGAGCAGCAATGCAAAGCTGCCGTTGTCAACGGCCAGCTCCAGGTAAAAGAGACTCCGCGTCTGCACGGTCTCCCTGATCTCTGCTGCAAGGGCGGGGACCCAGCTCTCCATACCGCCTTTACCGAGGAGTTCCTGCAGCTCCTCCGGTGTTCGGGCGTTGGCAATCTGCTGCGGGGTGACACCATTCCAGGAAACCTCCTCGGGAAGATAGGCGATGAAATCACTGATCGAACGGCCCCTGACATGCTGGTCAAACCAGAGCCTGAGGGCATGCTTGAGAATCTCGGTATCGGTGAGCGCGGAAAACCCCTCAATGAGGGGAAGAAGCGGCTTGGGGGCATGTTTCCGAATTCCCGCAAAAACCTGGCGCCTGTCGCGCAGCAGCTGCAGTTCAACCATCTTGATATCCCCGGTGGCGTTGTAGATTTCCGCCAGATCTCCGTAGATACCCCCGCGCAGGAGAAACAGCACCTCCGCGACAGAACCCGCCCGGTTCAGCTGGGTGAACGTCTCCTCGGGGAGAAGCCGGCTTATCAGGGCATGGACGCGCGCATTGAAGTAGGTGTAGTCGACCGCAGGGCGAGAGAGTCCCATAGCCGTTATGATTCCCGGTCCGGAAGTCTGGGTCTGATGAGCAGGTCCGTAACCGCTGCTGCAGCCGTATCGAACTGTCGGGGTGAAATATTCAGTTCGGAGAGCAGCACCCCGCGCTCCGCGGGGAGTTCGGGGACCTTCATCTGTGAGACGGCCTTTCGGGCCTCCTCAGTTTTGGCAAGAAGAAGTTCCCGCGACTCCTCCTTGATCTGCTGTTTCTCCTTCCTGATAACCTCATCCGCCGCCCGTGAGACAGCCGCAGCTTCATTGCGGGCGGAAGAGACAATCTGGGCTGCCTCTCCCTCTGCGGCAAGTATGTTCTCAATTAGCTCTCTCATCTCGGCCGCTCCTCGGTATCCATTATACTCTTTTTTGCGCTCCTTGGAAGGGGCAGGCCTTCTTCTGTACACCTTAGGCTGTACAAATAGGCCATGTGCCGCTATGCTGAAGAGTATGAAACACCTCCTGCGGCGTAGGGGAATTCCGCTGCCGCTGCTCTGCGCGGCCCTGTTCCTTGTGTTCTCCGCCTCGGCTTACGCAGCTGACAGTCCGCTCGCGTCCATCAGGTACTGGGAGCCTGCAGCACGGGCGGAACCTCCGGTAAGCGTGCCCGTGAGAAGCGACCCGAAGGCGGCAGTGTTTCTCTACCACAACCTGGTATACGGCAGACCCGGCGGTGTCTATAATCGCGATATATACAACTTTGAGCACGACCTTGCCTTCATCAGGAGAAACTTCACCGTCGTCAGTCTCGAACAGCTGCAGCAGGCCGTCTCGGGAGAGCTTGAGGTTGTTACAGATTTGGCTGTTATCACTTTCGATGACGGGGACCTCTCCGTTTACGCATTAGCGTATCCGCTGCTGCGGGAGTTTGAACTGCCGGCAGCTTTTTTCCTGGTTCCTTCATTCATCGGTACAACCGGGTATATGAACTGGGACCAGGTACGGGAGATGGCAGCCTGGCGAACGCCGGACGGGAGGGCGCTTTTTGAATTCGGCTCCCATACGCAGAACCACGCCGCCCTGGGGGAACTCAGTGTCGACAGGATTGTTGAGGAGCTATCGGTGTCGAAGGAAGTGATAGAACGCGAAACCGGCCTGGAGGTGACCCTCCTCGCTTTGCCCTACGGGAGCGGGGCGGGCAGGGCTGAGGTGATTGATTCAGCCCGTAAGCTCGGATACCGGGTTGTCAGGAGTTCCCGTGAGCAGTCTGTGCCGATAGCCGGGATCAATCTGTTCAACCTGCCGGCCTTGGATGCGGGGAGCAGCAGCACGGAGGTGTTTACTGCCCGGACACTGAACCTGCTGGGGCGGGAACGGTACAGCGGCAGGGATGCAGCCGAATAAAAAACGGAGGATGGATGAAAATTCCGGCACGGTCGGTTCGAACCAGGAAGCTTGCGGCTGTATTCACCGCTGCGGCAGTGCTGCTTGTCGCCGCTCTTCCGTGGCTGGTCTGGATGCTCTATCCCGGTTCTTCGCTTACCGCTGCCGTACTCGATAAGACTGTTCCCGACAACCCGCCGCTGCAGCATGCGGGGGTTATGTGGTTTTTCAAGAACGCCAAACTCTCGACTGCCGACGGGAGCCGCTTTTCGTATGTGCAGGACTATTACGGGTACGTTCCTGGGGATACGGGCGCTGAGGGTTCCGTACGGAAGCTCACCGGGCTTGATGATGTTGACCTGCTCTATCTGGCAGACACCTATGGAGTCTATACCCCCGAGGTGCAGCGCAAAGCCGGAGAGCGAAGGGTCCTCTACGGCGGAACCGATGAAACGGATCTCGCGGCAATCAGGGATTTTCTCAACCGTACGGCTCCGGCTACGCTGATAGGGGAGTACAATACCTTCGCCGACCCGACCCATCCTGCCGTTGCGGCCGACCTCTATCGGGTATTCGGCGTACGGTCCAGCGGGTGGACAGGGCAGTATGCTGCCGAGCTTGCCGATATCAGGGAAGTCTCCCCGCACATTGCCCGCCTCTTCAAGCAGAGCAGCGGGAGACCGTGGGATTATACCGGGCGGGGTTTCGTCTTCAGTTCCGCTGACGGAGAGGTGATCGTTCTCACCGTCGGGAAGGAAATTACCGAACAGGGCTGCCGCTTCATCACAACAGAGGCCGGGGAACGGATGTTCGGTACTCGCCTCGAAGGTCATATGAACCAGATATTTGACATCGTTCTGCCCCTCGCTGATACCGAGGTCCTTGCCGAGTACCATCTCGACCTCACCGCCGGCGGAACGGCCCTGCTTGAAGCTGCCGGACTCGGCAGCCGGTTCCCGGCGGTTGTGACCCGTTCGGCAGCGTTTCACCGAATCTGCTACTTTGCCGGCAATTACGCCTACCTTCCCTATGTCCCGAAGTTTCACAGCGCCGCCGGGGCTGCGGAAATCATGAGAATGGCCGGAAGGGACTCGCTGGAAGCCGAGTATGACTTCTACTGGACCGTCTACATTCCCATGATGCGGGCACTTGTGCGGGAGGCTGAGAAGCGCTCAGAACGTTTCGAAGCCTTCAGCGCAGACGGTGAGATCAATGTGCCGCCCGCGGCCGAGGTCGGGGAAACGCTGATGAACGCGAGGACGAACGGCACCGGGCTGCAGGTGTACAGCCAGGGAGCATGGACGGACCTGTTCGTCCATGGCGTGAATCTCGGGACAGCCCTGCCCGGGAGGTGGTTTACCGAGTTTCCCGAGGACCTGCCGACCTACTACCGGTGGCTTGAGCAGATCGGCGGGATGGGGGCTGACACGGTACGGGTATACACGCTGCTTGATCCGGCCTTCTACGCGGCCTTCAGGCTCTACAACCAGCTGAATCCCGAGCGGGTTCTCCTTCTGCTGCAGGAAATCTGGCCTGAGGAGCATCCCCCCGGCAATGACTATCTCAGGGAGGAGTACCAGAGCGCCTTCAGGCAGGAGATCGGCCATGTGGTTGATGCGGTTCACGGCAATGCCGAGATACCGGAACGGGAGGGGAGGGCCTGGGGGAGCTTTACCCAGGATGTGTCCCCCTGGATTCTCGGATACCTCGTGGGGAGGGAGCTGGAACCGCATGAAGTAGAGACGACCAACGAGCTCAACCCGGCCCGCTCCTTCAGCGGCGGATACGTGCGAACCCTGCCCGGTGCCAACGCGACCGAGGTATGGCTGGCCGGGAGCATCGATTTTACTCTCGCCTACGAACAGGAACATTACGGCTGGCAGCATCCCGCGGCAATCGTGAACTGGCCGACCCTTGATCCCCTGGTACACGATTCCGAGCGGGATGAGTTCGGCCGCAAGGAGAGGGAGTTCAACGACTATGTCAGTGTCGATCTGAACAATCTGGAGCCGGGTCCGATGATGACCTCCGGGCTCTTCGGTGCCTATCATATCTACCCGAACTACCCGGACTTCATGAACAACGAACCCGCCTACGACAGCTGGCGGGATGACGAGGGCCGTTTTCGCTACGGCGGATATCTGCAGGAGTTCATCGCTCAGCACAAACGCTATCCTGCGGTTGTTGCTGAATTCGGTCTGGCTACCGGAATGGGAAATGCCCACTTCAGTCCTGACGGCTACCACCACGGCTCAATGAGCGAGACCGAGCAGGGTGAAGGAACGGTCAGGATGTTCGAGGCGATGAAGCAGGAGGGCTATGCGGGAGGCGTGATCTTTGCGTGGATGGACGAGTGGGCGAAAAAGACCTGGACGACCGAGCCCTACATGATCCCCTATGACCGGCAGATTCTCTGGCATAATGCTGTCGATCCCGAACAGAACTACGGAATCCTTGCGATAGAGGCGGTCAAGCCGGCAGTGCCCGGACTCACCGTCCCCGGAACGGGCCTCCGTATTATCCGCATGGAGCTCAGCAGCGACGTCTCCTACCTCCATATTGATATCACGCTCACGGAGCCTCCTGATTTTACCCATGAG
>CAYSRK010000359.1:0-4171 GCA_964433385.1 uncultured Spirochaetales bacterium | reverse complement strand
GGTCCTCTTTTTTCGGTGTTCCCTTTGCCGATGGGCCTCGCTTGCCGTTTTATGTTAGTCTGCTCTTTTCGGGGAAGGGTGCCGGGGGCGGAAGGATCTTCATCGACGCTGCTCCCCATGCCGTGTACACCTGCACCCGGGAAACCCTCGAGGCCGCTCTGGACTTTTCTCTCCGCTATGATACCCGGATCCATGTTCATCTCTCGGAAACCCGCAAGGAAAACGAAGATTCGCTGCAGGAACACGGCTGTACCCCGGCAGGTTATCTTGAGAGCCTCGGACTGTTCACCCGGCCCAGCTACGCTGCCCACTGCGTTCATCTCCCTCAGGAGGATACTGCGCTCCTGAAGACGCGCGGTGTCCGTCCGGTCCACTGTCCAAGCAGCAACCTCAAGCTCGGCAGCGGGTTCGCCCCCTTCGCCCAGATGCTGCGCGAAGGGCTGCGCCCGGCGCTCGGAACGGACGGGGCATCGAGCAACAACAATCTGAACATGATTGAGGAGCTCCACATCGCCTCCCTGATCCATAAAGGAACAACCGGTGACCCTACTGCAGTATCGGCCTACGAAGCTCTTGCTGCAGCAACTGTCCACGGAGCTGAGGCGCTCGGCATCGCCGACCGCTGCGGCTCCCTGGAACCAGGAAAGGCGGCAGACATTATCCTGATCAATACCGATGTTCCCCACATGCAGCCCCTGCACAATCCAGTCTCAGCTGCAGTCTATTCAGCCCAGGCCTCCGATGTTCTCACTGTCATCTGCAATGGCGAGATTCTGATGGAGAACCGGGAACTGCTCACTATAGATGAGCAGGAGGTCATGCGCAGAGCTGCAGTCCGGGCAGCTGACCTCATCAGAAAAGCCGAGTCAAAGGAGCGGCAGCTATGAAGAGACTGCAGACGCGCCTTATCCACCGTCCTGAGGCGGAGGGCAATGCCGACCTGGCGCTTACCCCTCCCATCCACATGTCCTCCTCCTACTTCTTCGAGAGTGTCGCTGAGGCTGAGGATGTGATGGAGTTCAAGAGCAGTGACTATGTCTACACGCGGGGCAACAACCCTACCCTGCGTCTCTTTGAGAAGAGCATAGCCGACCTCGAAGGGGGTTCCGCTGCTGTCGCCTTCGCATCCGGCATGGCTGCAATCTCATCGGTCCTCCTCTCCCTCCTGACACCGGGAGACCGGGTACTGACTCATACCACGCTGTACGGTTCCACCCATACGGTCATGACGAAGCTGCTCCCCCGTTATGGGATTACCGCCGTGCAGACGGACCTCACGCTTCCCGGAAGCATAGCAACGATCCTCGAGTCGGACAGCAGCCGTTCAATCCGGGCTCTCTTTTTTGAGCCCCCCGCCAATCCCACGCTCAGCCTGATCGACATCAGTGAGGCTGCCGAGACCGCCCATCGGTACGATATACCGGTTGTCGTCGACAACACCCTGTGCTCCCCTTATCTGCAGAACCCGCTGCTCCTCGGAGCCGATGTCGCGGTGCACAGTGCGACAAAGTACATCTGCGGCCATGGAGATGCCCTCGGAGGTGCAGCGGCCGTCCGCGATGATTCCTATGCGCACCTGCTGAAGTTTGACTACCTCTGCGAGCTCGGGGGGGTCATGAGCCCGTTCAATGCTTGGCTTATGCTGCGAGGGCTGAAGACTCTCGGCCTCCGGATGGAACGGCATACAGCCAATGCTGCTGCTGCTGCGGAGTTCCTGGAAAGCTCGGCAAAGGTGAAGAAGGTCTGGTATCCCGGGCTTCCCTCCCATCCCCAGCACCGTCTTGTCGGGAGCCAGATGCGCGCAAGCGGGGGTATGATCAGTTTTGAGCTCGACGGTAACCTGGCCGAGGCACGGCTGTTTATTGATAGACTGAGGATGATCAGGACGGCTGTCAGTCTCGGGGACTGCGAAACGCTTATTCAGCTGCCGGCAGCGATGACTCATCGCGGCTACAGCAGGGAGCATCTGGCGGAGTTCGGACTGAGCGAGTCGATGATTCGGCTTTCGGTGGGATTGGAGCATATAGACGATATTATCGCCGATCTGGCCGGTGCCCTGGAGGGCATCTGAGGGCAGCGGCCAGGATGGCAGGATGGAAGTTAAATCGACGGTACTCACAGCTCTTTTCGCTGCCCTGATATCAGCTGGTGCATATATCGCTGTGCCGATAGGACCGGTGCCGGTTACGCTGCAGACCCTCTTTGTTCTTACTGCGGGTATTCTCGGCGGGAGACGGATCGGTACTGCGGCGGTCGGCATCTACCTGCTGGCCGGGTCGTTCGGCTTGCCGGTTTTTTCCGGCGGATCCGGCAGTCTGGCTCACTTCCTCGGCCCCACCGGCGGCTACCTTGCCGCCTGTCTTCCGGCGGTCTTTGTGACCGGACTGATCAGTGAAGCCGGGATACGGGTGAGCCGATCCCGATCAGACTCCGGTTCGAGCTCATCAGGCGGTCTCTTGATTCAGTTGTTCATGTTCAGCGCAGGAGCCTTTGCCGGTACCTGCGTGATCTACCTCATCGGGGTTCCCTGGCTGAAAGTTGTGCTTGGCATATCATGGCAGGCGGCTGCGGCTGTCGGGATGCTCCCCTTTCTCATCGGGGACGGACTGAAGCTCGTCGCTGCCGCAGTTCTCGGAGGCATGTTCAGTACCCGGGTTCAGACATTTCTTACGAGTGGAGCTGATTATGAGTCTGCTTGATGTTCGCAATGTATCCTACCGCTTCTCCGACGGCACCTATGCGCTGCGCAACATTTCACTCAAGGTGAGCGAGGGGGAGTTTATCGTAATCTCGGGGAAAAACGGCTCGGGCAAGACGGTATTCCTCCGCTGTCTCAACGGGCTCTACCGTCCGGGTGAGGGGGAGATCATCATAAACGGCATCTCGGTGGTGGAGAATCCGTTCAAGGCGCGCAGATCGGTGGGACTGGTGTTCCAGGACGCCGACAGCCAGATTGTCGGGCAGACTGTCTTCCGTGATATTGCCTTTGGGCTGGAGAATCTGCGGATTCCCCGCGAGGAGCTGAAGCTGCGCGTCCGCAAGGCGCTTGAGGCCTCGGGTCTCGAGGAGCATGCTGATCAGCGGGCACGGACGCTTTCAGGGGGAGAGAAAAGACGGCTGACGATTGCCGGGGTGACGGCCATGAACCCTGAGATCATCGCGCTTGATGAGCCGTTTACGAATCTTGACTATCCTGGGGTAATTGCCCTTCTGAAGATCCTCGTGTCGCTTAAGGAGGCGGGGCACACGATACTCCTTGTTACCCATGAGCTCGACAAGGTCCTTGCCCATGCCGATCGGCTCGTCCTCTTCGATAACGGGTCGATTGTGGCTGACGACAAGCCCGAGGCGGCTTTACCCGCTGCCCGCAACTGCGGGGTTCGCATCCCGACCGGAGACGGAGCAGCGCTCAGCGTTGAGGCTATGACATGGCTGAACGACTGATTTTCCACTACCAGCCGAAACAGACGGTGATCCATCGGATCGATCCCCGGGTGAAGATCAGTATCACCTTTGCCCTCACCGCCGGTTTATTCGGGGCGGAGCTGCTGCAGCTTGCCGTTCTCGGGGGGTATCTTGCCGCCGCTGCGGTTCTTGCCAAGCTGTCGTTTCAGCGCTGCCGGCGGGAGCTGCGCTTTCTCTTTCTCCTTGCGGCCGTTATTTTTGTTTCCCGCTGGATCTCCTCTGGAGCTCTCCTTGAGGGGGTTGTTTATGGAACGCGCTTTCTGCTTGCCGTCACCGCCGGTCTCGTTCTTACCGACACGACCGCACCGGAGGATCTGACGCTCGCTGTCTACTGGTTCATAAAACCGCTGCGTTTCCTTAAGCCGCAGAGAACAGCGAGCCGGTTCAACCTGACGGTGAGTTTTTTGCCGCTGATCTTCGACGCGGCAATGGAGATCCAGGAGGCAAGGAGGTCACGGCTCGACAGTCCTTTCCGCAGGCCCCTGCGGAGAATTATCTCATACGCAGCCCAGATCTTCTCCCTGATCCTGCAGCAGGCTGAGGAGATTTCCTACGCCCTTGAGGCCCGTCTCTACGATGAGTCCATTCTCCACGGATCAATCAGGTTTCACCGAATTGATGCAGCCGCCGTACTCATCACGGGGGCAACTGCCTGGGGGGTTATTATAACTGCCTGAGAGAGGTGAATTATCCGTAGTAGGTTTCG
>CAYSRK010000358.1:0-7558 GCA_964433385.1 uncultured Spirochaetales bacterium | reverse complement strand
CGGGGCGGAAGCCGGGGCAGTGATCATAGAACGCGGGGGCGATTTCGAGGTTTCCTGCTCTGTGGGTATCAGTGATGCGCAGACGCTGCTCGGCAGTTCCGCCCTCCTGCACATTATCGAGAAGCAGACAACCCAGCGGCGGGTTTTTCCCGGTGCTGTCAGCATCGACAGCATGCTCGTGAGTTTCCAGCCGGCGGAGATGATAGCCTGTCCCATCCTGTACAAGGAGGTCTCTCTCGGACTGCTGCTGCTGGCTGGCGGGAGCAGGTTCCCGAACCGGATGGTGCAGTCCCTCGAGATGTTCATCCAGAGTCTGGCCCTGGCGTTGAAGAATGCAGTGACCTATGATCAGCTGCAGAAACTGGCTGCCAATGATCCGCTGACCGGGCTCTACAACCGGAGGTTCGGACTGGTCAGGCTGGCTGAGGAGTATACCCGTTCCGTCCGTTCCCGCATGCCGGTCGGGCTGCTGATGTTCGACATTGACCACTTTAAACGGGTCAATGACACCTACGGGCACACCATCGGCGACAGGGTCCTGGTGAACCTCTCCAAGGTAGCCTCCATGGCCGCGCGCAAGGGCGACCTGCTCATCCGCTACGGGGGAGAGGAGTTTGTGGTCATACTTCCCGGAGCTGCAAAGACGGACTGTCAGTTTGTCGCTGAACGGATGCGGCATATGGTGGAGGAGAGCCTTGTTCAGTACGGGGATACGGCAGTACGGGTAACGATAAGCATCGGGGCTGTCTCCTTTCCCGAGCACAATGTGGAAAACGAGCAAGAGCTGATCCAGGCAGCGGACAAGGCCCTCTATCTTGCCAAAGGGAAGGGGAGGAATATGGTGGTCACCGTCTAGGCCTGCCGCTGTTCAGGTTGACGGAAGTGTTTTTTTTCAGTAAATATAGGGTACGGGGGTATACTATATGAAACAGCAGGCAGGTTCACAGGTCCGGAAAGCTCACCATTCCTATGAGACAAAGCAGCAGATGACATCCCGGATGAACCGTATTGAGGGGCAGATCCGGGGAATCGCGAAGATGATCGAGGATGATGTCTACTGCGACGACATCCTCCACCAGTTTATGAGTGTGGAGGCGGCGCTGAGGGGGGTGAAGCTGCAGCTGCTTGAAGCCCACATGAAAAGCTGCGTCGTGCACCAGATTCAGGACGGGCAGGTCGAGGTAGTTGATGAGCTTGTCGAGACGATTCGAAAGATGACAAAATAGGGGTTCACTATGGAGATAATACGGCTTCGCGTACAGGGCATGACATGCGCCTCCTGTGTGGCGCACGTGGAGAAGGGAATACGGAAACTTGAGGGCATTGACTCGGCGGCAGTCAACCTGGCTACCGAACGGGCCGCGGTGAGTTTCGACCCGAAGAGAGTCGATGTCAATGCGATAATCGAGGGGGTCCGGCAGGCCGGCTACGATGCTTCTGTCGATGACGGGGGCAGCAGCAGGGAAGCGGAGGAGAGAAAGAACGCGTTGCGGAAGCTGAAGCGGCTTACGGCTGTTTCCGCCCTGCTCACGTTCCCGCTTGTAACTGCCATGGCAGCCATGATCCTGCGCATTGAGGCGCTGATGTTCCTCCACGATCCGCTTCTTCAGCTCCTCCTGGCAGCTCCGGTGCAGTTCATCATCGGGGCGCGGTTTTACCGCAGCGCCTGGAAATCGCTTAAGGCAGGCAGTCCCGGTATGGATCTCCTGGTGGCCCTCGGAACCTCAGCGGCTTTTTTCTTCAGTGTATTCAACGGCTTTTTCGCGCAGCGGGTGCAGGTTGAAGCGGCAGGGCTCTACTTTGAGGCCTCAGCTGTGATTATAACCCTCGTGCTGCTCGGGAAGTATTTCGAAATGCGGGCCAAGGGAAGAACCTCCGAGGCGATCGAGAAGCTGATGGAGCTGCAGCCCAAATCGGCTGAGGTACAGCGCGGGGATGAGTTCGTCCAGGTTCCTGTAAGCGACATCGTCCCGGGTGATATCGTGCTGATCCGGCCGGGGGAGAGAATTCCAGTGGACGGGAGCGTGGTTGCAGGAAGCACCGCTGTGGACGAGAGCATGATCACCGGGGAGAGCATGCCGGTGGAGAAGCGGGTCGACGACCGTGTCGTCGGGGGCTCGGTCAACAGTTACGGTTCAGTCAGAATAACAGCCGAGCATGTGGGTAAGGATTCGGTGCTCGCACGGATCATAGCGGTGGTTGAGGAGGCGCAGGGTTCCAAGGCCCCGATTCAGCAGCTTGCCGACAAAGTGGCGGCGGTTTTTGTGCCGATTGTCATCGCTGTTGCGCTTCTGACGTTCATCATCCGGGGAGTCATCCTCGGGGACCTGCCGCAGGGGATTATCTCGGCGGTTGCCGTGCTGGTGATAGCCTGTCCCTGCGCGCTCGGCCTTGCTACGCCCACAGCCATCATGGTGGGTACCGGGAAGGGAGCTGAACGGGGAATCCTGATTAAAAACGGGGAAATTCTCCAGACAGCTGAACGGGTTACTGCCGTTGTGCTCGATAAGACCGGCACCCTGACCCGCGGGAAACCCGAGATGAAGCAGCTCGTGGTCCTTGATGAAGCGGGCGCTGATGATTCCGATGCGCTGCTGAAAACTGCAGCGGGACTTGAACGTGTTTCCGAGCACCCCCTGGCCAGGGCAGTCGTGGATGCTGCCGACGAGCGCGGTCTGGAAGCTCTCCGTGCGGAGGGGGCTGCAGCAGTGCCCGGCCGGGGTATAAGCGGTACGGTTGAGGGCCGGGAGTACCATGTGGGAACCGAAACATTTTTGCAGGAGAAGGGAATCAGCTCCGAGTCCTACCGCGAGCGCAAGGCGCAGCTTGAGGAGGCCGGCAGCACGGTCATCGTTCTTGCAGATGCAGATAAACCGCTTGCCCTGATAGCCGTAGCGGACAGCATCAGAGACCATTCCCGCGAAGGGGTCGGGATGCTCAAGGCCCTTGGGCTCGAGGTCTACATGATGACCGGGGACAACCGGCGGACTGCCGCGGCTGTAGGCGATGCTGTCGGTATTGCACACGTGCTCTCTGAGGTTCTGCCTGAGCATAAGGCTGATGAGGTGAAGCGGCTGCAGCAGCAGGGGTACGTTGTCGCGATGGTCGGGGATGGGATCAACGATGCCCCCGCTTTGGCGAGCGCGGATACGGGGATCGCCATGGGAGAGGGTTCTGATATCGCCGTGGAGTCGGCCGATATCACCCTGATGCGCGGTGACCTGCGCGAGATAGCCGCCGCATTCGAGCTCTCCCGCAGGACGATGCGCAAGATCAGGCAGAATCTGTTCTGGGCGTTTTTCTACAACGTCATCGGGATCCCGTTCGCGGCTTTCGGTCTGCTGAACCCGATGATAGCCGGAGCAGCCATGGCCTTCAGCTCCGTTTCAGTGGTCACCAACTCGCTGAGCCTGAAGAAGTTCCAGGTAAGGTACCGGGAAGCACTGAGTGAAAGTGAAAAAGAACTCAAAGCCCCTGTGAGGGCTCAAGATGAAGGAGATTCTATGGTAATGCAGGTTGAAGGCATGTCCTGCGGTCACTGCAAGGCCGCGGTGGAGAAGGCGGTTAAGGCGGTTGCGGGAGTAACGGATGCCGTGGTGGAACTTGAAGAGAAACGGCTTACGGTAACCTGCACCGATACGGACAGCTGCAGCGAGGATGCGGTGCGGGAGGCTGTCAGGGAAGCAGGGTATACACCCGTGTGACCCTCCCCCTCCGTGCAGACCGGTTCTCATTATTCCGCAAAACTGTTTAAGAAACCCGGAAGCCTATGGTATAGTAGCGGAAGAGCTGCCGCAGTCAACCATGCCGGAGGTCGTCCATGCAAGCCAGTTCAGTTCATATAGAGGTACCCCAGTCCACGCGGGAGACATGGCAGGATATTGTAGACCTGCTCGGTGAGATCGTTGCCGTTCCCGCCGCGCTTATCATGCGGGTCACCGGTCCCGCTATTGAGGTATTCGTTGCAAGCAGCAGCGAGGACAATCCTTACCGTCCCGGAGAGGGGGAGGAGCTTGAGGACTCGGGACTCTACTGTGAAACCGTAATCAGGACGGGAGAAAAACTGCTCGTGCCCGATGCCGAAGCTGACGAGCAGTGGAAAAACAACCCCGACATAGCCCGCCGGATGATCTCCTACCTCGGGTTTCCGGTGAGGTTTCCCGACGGAAAACCCTTCGGAACCATATGCCTGCTCGATACAAAGCGTAACGAGTACAGCGAAACCGTGCAGCGTCTGATGCGCAAGTTCCGCCGGATCATCGAAAGCGACCTTGAAATCATCTACCTCAACCAGGTGCTCGGTGACAAGAACCGGCGCCTGAGCGATTACCTGATGGAACTGCAGGCTTTCCGAGGTATCGTTCCCATCTGCTCGAACTGCAAGAGCATTCGGGATGATCAGGGTCGCTGGCACCCGGTAGAGGAGTATCTTATCAAAAATCCCGAGGCTCAGCTGAGCCACGGGCTCTGTCCGGCCTGTTTGAAAAAACTCTATCCCGATTTCACCCAATAAAGCTGAGCGCTGACAGCGGAGGAGGTGCCAGGTGACAGGTGACATGGTTATTAGCATGGTGAACAATACCGCTCTCCTGCTGATGCTTGTGTTTGTCTACGAGCTGCTCAACCCGGACCTTGCCGGGGAGCCGAATACAGCGAGGAGTGTGATCGGGGGAGCGGTTCTCGGTTTAATCGGCATGATCCTCATGCTGACCCCGTGGCAGTTCACCTCCGGGATCACCTTTGACACCCGATCGATTCTCCTCTCCATTTCCGGTCTTTATTTCGGCTTCATCCCCACCCTGACCGCATCGCTGCTGACGATCCTGCTGCGGATCATTCAGGGCGGAGCAGGCGCCCTGACCGGTTCCCTGGTTATCCTCGCTTCAGCAGGTATCGGGCTGGCATGGAGGAGGCGGCGAGACAGCAGGAATCAGATACTCAGCCTCTATGCTATGGGGTGGGCGGTCCATGCGGTGATGCTCCTGCTTATGTTCACCCTCCCTGAAGGTTCGGCAGTGCCGCTTCTGCGGCAGATAACCCTCCCTGTTCTCCTGATATATCCCCTCGGGACCGCTCTGCTCGGAGCTCTGCTGCACACCCGTATGAGACAGAGAGATGCTGCCCATCTGATCGAGCAGACGCAGGAGAAACTGAAAGCCGCGCTTGACAGCATCACCGATGCTCTGTTCATCACGGACAGCCGGGGCGGTATTGTGGAATATAACCGGGCTTTCGCTGCATTTCATCGATTCTCCGATGCACGGGAATGTGCCCGGGTGCTCCATGAGGACCCGGACTATCTGGAATTCAGCACGCCTGAGGGAGCATATGTCCCTAAGGAGCAGCGTCCTGCTGCCCAAGCCCTCCGCGGAGAAGTCGGCAGCGACGTTGAATTCACCCTGCGAATCCGCGAGAGCGGAGAGAAGTGGGTTGGGAGCTTCAGTTACGCTCCGATGAAAACCAGCAGCGGCGAGATTGCCGGGGCGGTGGTCTCGGCGCGGGATATCAGTGACAGGAAGAGAGCTGAAGAGGCGCTTGAGAGGAGCGAGAGGAAATTCCATGATCTCTTTCACAAGCACTCAGCCGTAAAACTCATCCTTGACCCCGATACCGGGGCAATAGCTGATGCCAATGAAGCGGCCGCGGAGTTTTACGGATGGAGCATTGAGACGCTGCGGACCATGCACATGCATGAAATCAACCCGCTCCCTGCCGAAGAGATAAAAACCGAGATGATCAAGGCGGTTGAGAACCGCCGTATCCCCTTTACGTTTCAGCACCGACTGGCCGACGGTTCAGTCCGGGACGTCGCAATCTACAGCAGCCGCATTGTGATTGACGGCAAACCCTATCTGCATTCCATTGTCCATGACATAACTGTGCAGCATCGCCTTGAGGAGCAGCTGAGCCAGTCGCAAAAGATGGAAGCCATCGGACGGCTCACGGGGGGCATTGCCCATGATTACAACAATATGCTCAGCGCAATCATAGGGTATACCGAACTGGCGCTGGAAAAGACAGGGGGGAATCCTTCGCTCCGTGCTGACCTGGAGGAGGTGCTCACCGCTGCCGGACGATCGGCCGGTCTCACCAGGCAGCTGCTGGCCTTCTCACGGAAGCAGACCATAGCTCCGAAGGTCCTCGATTTCAACGCCGCGGTAGAGCAGACGCTGAACATGCTGCGGTCTCTCATCGGGGAGCATATCAATCTGGTCTGGCTTCCCGGTAAAGATGCCGGGACTGTTCTCGCTGATCCCTCCCAGCTGCACCAGGTACTGGCAAACCTCTGCATCAACGCCCGGGACGCCCTTGAGGGCGGCGGCAGGATCACGATAGAGACTGCACGGGCGGCCTTTGATGAAGCGTACTGCAGCGCCCATCTTGAGTCCAGACCGGGTGAGTTTGTCATGCTTGCGGTCAGCGACAACGGCTGCGGTATGGACCGCGAGACGCTTGAGAATATCTTTGAGCCTTTTTTCAGCCGGAAGGGAGAAAAGGGGACAGGGCTCGGGATGGCGACAGTGTACGGCATCGTGAAGCAGAATGAAGGCTTCATTAATATCTACAGCGAAATTGAGAAGGGAACCACAGTAAAAGTCTACCTGCCCGCGTACAGCGGCAAGGCTGCCGGGCTGCCGGAGCCCGTTTCACCGGAGATAACCCTCGGGGCCGGGGAGACCGTTCTCCTGGTTGAGGATGAGAAGGCCATTCGGGACATGGCGCAGTCTATGCTCACCCGCCTCGGTTACCGCGTGCTTGCTGCCGACTCTCCCGGAGAGGCATTCACCCTCGCCGAATCTGCTGCCGGTAAAGTCTCTCTGCTCCTGACTGATGTCGTTATGCCCGGGATGAACGGAAGGGAGCTCTCGCGCAGGCTGCAGGAACTGTACCCGGGCATGCAGACGCTCTACATGTCAGGATATACGGCCAACGTCATAGCCCACCAGGGCATCCTCTATGAAGGAATCAGCTTCATCCAAAAGCCGTTCAGCATAAAGGAACTGGGGTACGCGGTTGACCAAACGCTGCGGAAGTCAGATGTGAAGGAGCTGCGGAACTGAAGCAGGCAGCCTGCAGCTGATAAAGATCTTGCAGCGATACTCAGAAGATCAGCGGAGGAATGGAATGTACGCATATGGAACAGCTCAGATACGCGGTTCAGCAGCTGTCACGGCCGGGTCGTATCAGACTGTCGTATATACCTATACCGCAGGTCATCCGATAGATGATACCGGGTATGTGCTCATCGTTTTCCGTTTTGCCGGCGACTTCGGCACCCCGCAGTTCACCCGGCCTGAGGATGAAAACTACTGCTCGATCGCGGTCAGCGGTGACTGCCGGATAGAGCCGCGCTGGGACCCGAAGGGGTACACGCGCCCGTGGGGCAAGGCCCTCTACCTGAAGGTAACCGGCGGTTTTCTTGGCAGGGGCGAAACTGTTACCGTCATATTCGGGGACAGGCGGCAGGGCAGTGCCGGGTGGCGGGTCCAGACCTTCTGTGAGGGGAGTTTTGAGTTCAGGACCTTGGTTGACCCGTTTGCCGTATACCGCTTCCGGG
>CAYSRK010000357.1:0-3693 GCA_964433385.1 uncultured Spirochaetales bacterium | reverse complement strand
ATTCTTACGCTTGCGATGAAAATCTATACATGCAGTGTTTATTCTCATCAAGGTTTACTGTCGGTGGTGTTCAGGTAACGATAGCATCAAGGAGAGATTTTTGCTTAAAGAGAATGTGCCGTTAGTACATTTTTATGATCAGGACTTTGTTGATGTCTACGACCGCACCTGGGTATGGCTCAACGAGCTGTGGAGACAGGGGACCAGCCGAAACGGCTATGAAGGGTCGTACATCAGTTACGAGAACCAGAAGTCGTTCAGTCAGAATGATGCCTGTTATTCTTCTTTTTTCCTCGTTTACAGCAACCAGTGCTACTCACCCTTCGTCATGCTCGATTTTTTCTATGGAAAGCAGGAGCCTTCCGGAGCCATACGGGGTGAGTACTCCGTAGAGGACGGCAGGCCGATCCTCTCTCCCGATAACCCTGAGGGGGTCTGTTCTCCCCTCTTTCCGTACGTGGAGTTCAACCTCTTTCACAAGATAGGAAATAAAAAGCGGCTGAAGGAAGTAGTTCCCGTGCTGGAAAACTATCTCGGCTGGCTGGAACGGGTTTTCAAGCGGGAGAACGGACTCTATGCCGTGCCGCAGGCGGCCACCAGTACCGGGAACATGGTCCGGGAGGGTATGTGCTATCCGGTGGACTTCAATCTCCAGATGGCGGTCAGCGCGCTGTATATGTCGGCAATCGGTGACGTGCTCAACGACAAGGAGCTGAGTTTTCGCTATAAGCGGATGTACTTCTCACTGAAGACCCGCATCAATACGAAGATGTGGGACCCTGAACGGGAGTTCTATTTTGATCTGCGTGAGGACGAGAGCCGGCTCGATGTCATGACCGTCGGAGCCTACTGGGCGCTCCTGGCGGAAATCCCGAATGATGACCGGGCAGCTGCGCTTATCAGCCTGCTGAAAAGTTCCGACGGATTCGGGACAGACAATCCGTTTCCCTCAATTGCGGTCAGCGATCCCCGCTTTTGTGAGACTGGAGGCGGATACAACGGGTCTGTATTTCCGATCTACACCTTCATGGTTATCAAGGGTCTGGAACGGTTTCATGAGTATGAGTTTGCCCGCGAGTGCGCGATCCGGCATCTCTACTTTCTCCTCGACACGCTCCATCCGGACGGAACCGACCGGGGGGATGTCTATGAGGCCTACCTTCCCGGCAGGGAGGGACCGGCTCAGCCCGTGGAGGGGATGCAGTTTCCCCGGCGCCGCTACCTGCCGGCAGTCGGGCTTTCGACGGTCACGCTGATGATTGAGAACATCATCGGGCTGAACATCAGTCTGCCGCGCAAGACAGTCGACTGGATCATGCCGACGCTTGAAGCGATGGGAATCGAGGACCTCTCCCTTAAACGCAACCTGATTACCATTCTGAGCAGCAAAAACAATCGCGGGTGGGAGATCCGGCTTGAATCGGAAAAACTCTACTACTTTACCATTGATATCCTGGATCAGAAGAAGAAGAAAACCCTTCCGATTCCCTCGGGAAAGTGTTCAATGCTGATAGACAAACTGTAGAAGTCGGGCTTCACAGATAAGGATTGTACTGGGTATGGGCTGGATTGGAAAAATAATCGGCGGCACCGTGGGTTTTGTACTCGGCGGTCCGCTCGGCATGATAGCCGGAGCGGTTTTCGGCAATGTATTTGACAAGGCTCCGCTGCAGGGCGAAAGCCGCACCGGGTCCGAAAGGGCTGGACAGGGCCGTTTCGGATACTGGTCCGGCCAGCAGGCTGCCCAATCCCAGGAACAGGCTCAGATGGTCTTTTTTGTCGGGGCATTCTCCATGCTTGCGAAACTTGCCTCCGTCGACGGCGGGGTAAGCGCCGCGGAACGGAGCAAGGTTGAGGAGTTTATTACCCGGGACCTCAGGCTTGACCCGCAGAGCAGCGCTGTCGCCCTCCAGATATTTGAGACCGCTTCCCGCTCAGGCGGTTCATTCGAGCAGTTTGCCGTCCAGTTCTACGACAGCTTCCAAATGAACCGGCAGATGCTTGAGCTGATGATCGATATTTTCTACCGGGTCTCGTTTGCCGACGGAAGAATAACGGCGAAGGAGGAAGCCCTTATCAACCGTGCCGGTGAGATCTTCCGTTTCACCCGGGACCAGATGGACGCAGTCCGCCGCAGGTACGGCAGCTCCTCCGCCTCAGGAGGCGGGTTATCCCGTGCCTATGCCGTTCTCGGCCTGAAGCCGGATGCGGAAAACGAGGAGATCAAAAGAGCCTACCGAAAGCTTGTCTCCGAATACCACCCCGACAAGATCGCCTCCAAGGGACTTCCTGAGGAGTTCACCACCTTTGCCGCTGATAAGTTCCGCGAGATTCAGAGCGCGTACGACGAACTGAAGAGTGCGAGGAATCTGTAGCCTGTTCCCCCGGTAAGAAAGATTTACAGACGAATCCTGCCCCGCATGGAGCGGGCTAGGGTTATGCGGTCCGCATACTCCAGGTCGCCTCCGATGGGCAGCCCTGAGGCCAGCCGCGAGACCGGAATTCCTGTCTCCTTCAGCAGCCGGGCAAGGTAGAGGGCTGTGGTATCACCCTCTTCAGTCGGATTTGTAGCCGCGATTACCTCGGTGAAGCTGCCTTCCCGGATCCTTTTCAGCAGGGAGCCGAAGGAGAGCTGTTCGGGACCGATACCGTCCAGAGGTGAGATCGCACCGCCGAGTACGTGAAAGAGTCCGGTGTACGAACCCGAGGCTTCGATCGTCAGGACATCCTGCGGCTGTTCGACCACGCACAGGAGGGTAGTGTCGCGGCCTCTGTCGGTGCAGATCGGGCAGGGGTCCGTTTCCGTGTAGCTGCCGCAGATTGAGCAGGTGAACACCCGGTCCTGCAGTTCGGCAATCTGAGCTGCCAGCCTGCTGTTGTAACCGGCGTCGCTCTGAATAAGGTGGTAGGCTATTCTGGCCGCACTTTTTGTACCGACACCGGGGAGACGGGAGAGTGTTTTAATCAGCTGCTCGAGGGTGGTCATTGCGTCCTCCTGCCGGCTACTGTCCGAAACCGGGAAATCCCGGTAAGGGCATGCCGCCGTAGAGCTCAGACGCCTTGTGCTTCATAACCTCCTGTACCTCCTGCAGGGCTGAGTTGGCGGCAGCGAGGACAAGGTCTTCAAGCATCTGAAGATCATCGGGGTCAACAGCTTCGGGCGTTATGGATACGGAGGTAACCTGAAAGTTCCCGTTGATCTTCATTGTTACCATGCCTCCCCCGGATGACCCTTCGGCAGAAACAGTTTTCAGCTGCTCCTGCAGTTCGCTCATCTTTCCCTGAAGGCTCTGGATATTCTGGAGTAATTCCATCGGATTCATACTGCTCCTCCGCTTCCGGGCACTATGGTTCCCCGGAATATATTCTTGATCATGTCCAGTCTGCGGTCCGTCTCATCTTCGGTTTTCCCGGCAGTCCCCTCTGTCTTCTGCTCCATTTTTTCATGTTCAGCGGCAGTAATGACGGTCAGCTGCAGTTTTGTGCGTATCACTGCAGCAAAGGCATCGGCTACTGCCGGAAGGCCGGCAGAAATTCTGCCTGATGTATATGCATCGGGGAAGATGAGCTCAAGGACGGTATCGTGGTAATGCCAGTCTGTAACCTTGCCGAGAGCGGCTGCGAGAGAGGGACTCGTCTCCTTGATCTGTGCCTGTACGGCTTCTATATGGCTGCGGGTGATTTCAACCGGCA
>CAYSRK010000356.1:0-9264 GCA_964433385.1 uncultured Spirochaetales bacterium | reverse complement strand
GTCACCTCCTCGCTCACCATCGGGGCGATGATCAGTCCGTCTACATTCCCGCGGGTGAGCACCGCTTCAAGGTCGGCAGCCTGCTGCTGGGGACTGTCCGGGTGGTGCTGCAGCACGTGCAGCTCGATTCCGTAGTGCTGAAACTCCGCCTCGGCAGCCCTGAGTCCGGCTTCAAGCTCAAGGGCGAACTGATCGTTGTAGGACACGACAAAGCAGTAGATTCGCCAGCCGTTTTTCTTGGCGAGTGAACGGGCCATGACGTTGGTCCGGTACCCCAGCTCTTCGGCTGTCCTGAGAATCTGCTCCTTCAGCCCTGCTTCTACGTACCCTTTATTGTTCAGGGCCCGTGCCACAGTTGTACGGGTTATCCGCAGCTTTTTTGCGATGTCCTCCTGGGTCACCTTCTTCATGCAGTCCGTCCTTCAAGCCCGCGAAAGCGGAAGATGCCGGTCTGCGGCATCCCCTATCGATCTGTTCTCGCGAACATATTGGTATAATATCTGTCGGGCCGTGTCCTGTCAAGGAATGAACGGGGATAAGCGCCTTGCGCGCGGGGTCACTCAGCAGGTACTATGCGCAGGGCTGACGTGGGACATACTGAGGCGCACAGGCCGCAGAAGCGGCAGAGCTCGGTGTCGAGACTCATTACCCGCTCATTCAGTTCCCGAGCCTGATAGGGACAGACGATAACACACTTGCGGCAGTCGATGCAGATTTCCGGTGAGTAGGCGAATGAGAATTGCCTCATATTCTCTTTCTCCCCGAGCGAGGATAGCGCTGCCCCGGTCATATCGGCCGTCCTTGCGAATCCGAGTGAACCGGCAAGCTTTTCTATTCCGCTGCAGAGCTTGGAGATGTACTCAATTCCTTTCAGCATCGGCGCCGTGCAGATGCCCACTGCCGCGGCTCCGGCCATCATCATCTCAGCGGCGTCTTCGGCGGTCATCACGCCTCCGAGCCCTATGATCGGCTTGTCTGTTCTCTGCGCCAGTTCAGCAACATATCGGAGGGTTATCGGTTTAATTGCGCCGCCGGTGAGCCATCCGCTGCCTCCGGCACCGCCGACGAGGGGTCTGCGGGTCCTGATGTCGATCCGGAGCACCGGTCCGATTGAGTCCATTGCCGTAATCCCATCCGCACCGCAGTCAAGCGTCTGCAGGGCAGCTGAAACCGGATCTGACCAGTTGGGGCTGATCTTGACCAGGATGGGCTTATCGGTGAGCGTGCGGGCTGTGCGCACCATGGGGAGAATGGTCTGTTCGGTGTAGGAAACCAGTTCGATCATATCAGCCCCTGCACGTGATGCTCTGCCGACCCAGAGGGCAGCCTCTTGCTCGGTATGGCCGATGCTGGCTATGACCGTCACCCCGGCAGCTTTGGCCTGCGGAATTTCCTGTTCTATCCAGCGCTCAGGGGGAAAGTCGGTCCATTTTTCAGCGTTGATCATAGAATCCCGCCCCGAAAGGGCAATGTGGGGATAGGGGTTCTCGGCAGCCAGCGTTCGGATGGTCTTGGTCACCACCGCACCGGCGCCCTGGGCATGGGCGCGGATCATTCCCTCAGCTGCATAGCTGATCGGTCCCGACCCGATGATAAACGGGCTCTGAAGCGTCATACCGAACAGCGAAACCTTCTTATCCATCTGCTCACCCCTCCTGTACGGTGTCAGGTAAAATTCCAGAGTCTCTGCGCCTGTTCCTGAACGTCCCGGCGGATCCGGTCGAGATCGAACCCGCACAGACTCCCCTGCTCTTTTCGCAGCTCTCCCCCCGTCCAGACATCCCGGACGTCAGCTGGTCCGCGGTAGAGGATGAGCTGGGAGAAAATGTTCTCCCGGTTAATCGGGGTGGGAAGATCAGCATTGATGGTGATGATGTCTGCAGGTCCTCCGGGCAGAATCCTGCCGCAGCCGGGCAGACCGACTGCATCCGCCCCTCCCGCTGTTGCCATCATGAAAACCGTCTCGGCCGGCATAACCTGCGGGTCTTCAAGATGGGCTTTGTGGAGCAGGAATGCACCGCGCATCACCTCAAAGAAGTTGTTTACGTAGCCATCAGTACCAAGCCCGACGGTTACGCCTTCGGCAAGCAGCTGCGGCACCGGGGAGAACCCGCCGCCGACTTCGCAGTTGCTCAGCGGCACGTGGACAATTCTCACTCCGTGGCGGGAGAGCGTTTTGATCTCTTCGGGAGACAGCTTGACTCCCTGCGAGGCAAGCACATCGCTCCCGAGGAAGCCGAGCTCCTCGTAGAGTGCAGCCGGCAGCTTCCCATGGTGTTTCAGGCACCACTGCGGTTCATATCTGCTTTCATTCAGGTGCATCTGGATTCCCGATCCGATCTCCCGCGCAGTCTTAGCCGCAGTTTTAATGAAATCGCGAGAGCAGGTAAAGGTGGTATGGATGCACATCATCCCAGAAATGCGCGGATGGCTGCGGCGGCTTTCGAAGAATCTGCGGTTCTCCGCAATTCCCGCAATGCCATGCTCCCGGCTGATGCGCTCACACGCTTCAAATGAGAGGACCGCCCGCTGTCCCGTCTCCTCCGCCACCCGGGCGATGCGCTCCAGCCCGTCCCCGATCGCGTTCGGAGCCTCAAGTACATCGCAGAAGGCGGTTACTCCGCTATCAAGCAGTTCCAGCGCCGAGGCCCGGGAGGAGGCTTCTATCATATCCCCGTCAAGCCGGTTTTCCACCAGCGGCCACCAGAAGCGGTTGAGAAAGGCTTCAAAATCGGTTACAGGCTCCGGCGGCGTAATCCCGTGAGAGAGGATTCCGTAGGCATGCATGTGCGCGTTAACAAACCCGGGGGAGATGATGCAGTCCCGCCGGTCCCATACGGTAAAGTCGGGGTACATTTCCAGAAGACGGGCATTGGAGTCGACGGAGATGACCGTCCCGCCGCTGACGGCAACTCCGGTATCCTCAGCGGCACCTCCGCAGCCGTCCAGCAGAAACTTTCCCAATACCAGAAAGTTCATGTTTCCCCCTTGCTTCAAGCCTGCTCCCGATCGCCCCTGCCCAGCTCCGCAATGAGGCAGGCATAGAACCCGGCGGCTGCCAGCAGGTCCTCGATATCGATCCACTCATCCGGGCCGTGACACAGGCTCATCTCTCCCGGCCCGAAACCGATGGTCGGAATATGCCTGCTGCCCATGGTGTAATTGCCGTTGGTTGAGAACCCCCAGGTCGTTATCTCGGGTTTCTCACCGAAGTACTCCTGATAAGCTGCCGCACCGCTGCGGATCAGCGGATGACTCTCGTCCAGCGCCCAGGCGGGAAAGTACTCCTCTCCCTCGAGGAGGGCTCCATTGTAGCCGACCTCCTTCCACCCGGCGTAGCGAACAACGCACCGGTCAGCATTGGGCAGGGATTGCAGCTCCTCCAGGATGCTTTCACGGGTATCGGCTGTGTTGGTCCGGCGGTCTATGGTGACAACCGTCTCTGTCGGGGTGGTACTGAGAGAATTTGAGCTGCAGGACACGTCAACAGCGGTAACATCGGCGCGCCCGAGCGGAGGGGCCGAGGGGAATGATGCATCAAGCTTCTGCAGCCCTGTGAGAAACGGCAGGGCGAGTTCTATGGGGTTCACCCCCTCCCTGTGACGCGAGGCATGCACGGGGTTACCTTTGAAGACCGCTTTCAGCTGTGCTCTGCCCCGGTGTCCGCGGCAGATCTGGAGGTTGCTGCTCTCGGCAATCACCACCTGGTCGGGCAGGATGCCGAGCTCCTCGATGGCCTTGCCGAGGGCAAGCCCTTCACAATCCTCCTCAGCTACGCTGCCGACGACGTATACAGTGCACCCCTGTGCGAGGCCGAGGTCTTTGACAGCCGCGGCGGCGAAGAGGGCTGCGGTAAACGGGCCTTTATCGTCAACCGTACCGCGCCCATAAATCCTGCTGCCGTTGCGGACAGCGGAAAAAGGCGGCGTCGCCCAGTCCTGGCCTTCGGCGTCAACCACATCGAGATGGGCGTCAAAGAGGACGGTTACCGGACCGCTGCCGACCCGTCCGATCACATTTCCCCAGGAATCAATGTGCACTTCATCAAATCCGGCCGCCTTCATCCCGGCTTCAGCTATCTTCACCGCCTGCTCTTCATGGCAGGTGATGCTTTCCGCTTCCACCAAATCGCAGAGAAGTCCGGCAATAGTCTCCCTGTTCTCCTGCAGATAGCTTGCAGCCAGCTCCGCCGTCCGTGTCCTTTCCATTGCTCTGCCCTTCTGCGCTTGATTAGATTCCGGCCATGGTGCAGGCCATGATTGCCTTCATGATATGGAGACGGTTTTCCGCCTCATCAAACACGACCGAGTGCGGTCCGTCGGCAACTTCACTCGTCACTTCGATATCGCGGTCGAACGGCATGCAGTGCATGTAGATGGAATCGGCACTGGTGCGGTCCATCCTTTCCTTGTTTACGATCCACCCGGGATACTTGTCGATCAGGGCAAGCCCCTCCTGTTCATCCTCAGTGTAGGTGATAGGACCCCAGCCCTTTGCGTAGACGATGTCGGCTCCCTCAACGGCTTCATCCATACTGTCGACCACGTCAAACTTCACGCCGGCGGCTTCCGCGTTCCTGCGGGCCTGCTCCATCACCTCGGGCTTGAGCCTGAACTCCGGCGGGTGCGCCAGGGTAACGTCGAGGCCGAACCGCGGCATGGCGAGGACAAGCGACTGGGCCATTGAGAGGGGTCTGATGTAATTGGGGGCGGAGGTCCAGGAAACGGCAATCCGGCGGCCCCGCAGTCCTTCCCGGAACTTCTCCTTGATGGTCATGATGTCGGCGAGAACCTGCGTGGGGTGAAAATCCTCACACTGCATGTTCACCACCGGGATATCGGACCACTTCGCCAGCTCCCGCATATAGGCGTTGCCGGTACCGAAAGTCTTGCGGACGCCGATCCCCTCGCCGTAGCGGGAGAGCACCTTGATGGTATCCTTGGCGGTCTCGCCGTGGTCGATCTGGGTCGCCTTGGGTGTCAGGAAGTGCGCATGGCCGCCAAGCTGGTGGATGCCGGCCTCAAAGGCATTCCTGGTCCGGGTCGACTCCTCAAAAAAGAGCATGAAGAAGGTCTTTGCCCGCAGCAGATCGTAATGCGGAATACCGAGGTTCCGCTCCTCCTTGAGCCGGAATGCGACTGCCAGAAGGCGTTCAAGCTCTTCAAGAGTCCAGTCCTGGGTGGCAATGAGGTGTTTTCTTTGAAGGGAGCTGTACATGGATTCTTTCCTCTCAATCTGATTTGTATCTGGGTTGACCGTGTGTTTTACACGTGTTAACTAAATCTATAGTACCACACCCCGAGAGCTCTGTCAATCATGCTGATTCAGCTTTGCAGAGCTTTACAGAGCCGGCAGCGGCCTGCCCGCCCGCTTTACCCGCCCGCCGAAAACCCTTGCCAGGAGGGGGTCAGCAGGGTATAGTACAGAAATAACCGGAAGCGCCAGATGATAAAGAACGACAAGATAACCCTCGAACAGCTTGCCAGAGAGATACACATCTCGCGGACGACGATCTACAAGATCCTCAACAACAAGGGTAAGGTGAGCGAGGAGACGCGGAAAAAGGTCCTTGATGCCGTGGAGCGCTACCGGTACGTTCCCAACCTGGCAGCCAAGAACCTTGCACTCAACCGGCAGTACCACATCGCCTTTGTCGGTTACTCCAACCCGAAGGCCCCCTACACCCTCAACAGCCTGCTTAAAGGCGCCCGCTGGGCAGCCGATGAGTACGCTGACTACGGGCTGAAGCTGAGCTGCGCCTCCACCGAAACGGGGAGTTCCGCTGAACAGGTGCAGACGCTCATGCGGCTTGCCGATGAGGGGGCTGACGCCTTTGCTGTCTACCCTGAACGTATTGTTCCCATGCGCAGCTGCATTGAGGAGCTGACCAGGGCGGGAAAACTGGTCTGCACGGTCAGCAAGGATGTACCCGGCTCCGGACGGCAGGCCTATGTGGGGAGCAACTACTACCGCAGCGGGATGCTCGCAGCCGAGGTCCTGGCCCGTATGGTACCTCCCGGCAGGGAGGTTGCCGTGCTGCTCGGGGGACGCAGTGAGGAACATCTCGACGTCATCCAGCGGTATGAGGGGCTCCAGAAGAAAATGGAGCGGTTTCCCTCCCTCAAGCTCCTGCCGCCCTATATCGACAGGGGTGATGGAGACCAGGAGCTGGAAGAGTACCTGAAACGGCTGCTCTCCTCCCGTACTCCCCCCGGCGGCATCCTCGATATCACCTGCGACCTGAATCTCGCCGGACAGATTGTCGATGCCTACCAGAATACCGTAAGGCTGGTCGGATTTGACCTGTGCGAGTCGGTCCGCAGGCTCATGATCAGCCACAGCATTGATGCGGTCATCTTTCAGGATACGGTCTCCCAGGGGTATCAGGCGGTGAAGCTGCTCTTCAACGCCCTCCTGAACCCGGCCGAGGCTCAATTCTCCGTGTCGAGCTCAAAGCTCGAGGTAGTCTACGAGGGAAACCTGGAATTCTACATTACTTCTGACTGAGCCGAAACTGATTGACTTCTCTCCTGTCGGTACGATATAGTTGTTAACAGGTGTTAAATGCGATGATAACCGTCCATCTCCACATACTCGGCTATTTCCAGATGATTCTTGGATCCATGGATCAGGAGGTTACGCTTCCTGCCGGGTCCTCAGCCGCAGACCTCTGGGATCATCTGACGGCAGCATACCGGCAGCTGCAGAATCGTCTCGACGCGCTTCAGTCGGCTGCCGGGATTACGGTCAACCACCTCTATATTCCGCAGGAAAGATGGGGGCAGACCCTCCTCTCTGACGGCGACAGGGTTGTGCTGGTGAGTCAGATGGGCGGAGGGTGAACGGGAAAAAAGGGAGGACGTATGGCAAAGACCGCATGGATAGACTTAACGCTCGGCAAAGCTGAGGTGCTCGAAACACCGGAGGAACTGCTGCACGATTACGTGGGAAGCCGCGGTATCGCGGCAAAGACGCTCTACGACCTGGCCGGTCCGGAGGTCGGTCCCTTTGACCCGGCAAACCCCCTGATCTTCTCGACCGGGCCTTTGACCGGAACTCCATGGCCCTCTGCCGCCCGTTACACGGTGACGGCAAAATCCCCTGCCACCGGAGCCTACGGGTATGCCAACTCCTCCGGTTTTTTCGGCCCCGAGCTGCGCAAGGCGGGGTATGACATGCTGGTTATCAGGGGCAAATCCTCAAGCCCAGCCTATATCCACATCGAGGACGGAGAGATCACCTTCCATTCAGCTCAGGACCTCTGGGGAAAGACAGCAGGCGAAACCGAACAGATCCTCAGGAACCGCCATCCCGGTTCCCGTGCAGCCGAGATCGGACCGGCCGGGGAGCATATGGTGCTGATAGCTTCGGTCATAAACGATTACGGCCGGGCTGCCGCCCGAACCGGCATGGGGGCGGTCATGGGGTCCAAGAACCTCAAGGCAGTGGTTGTCAAGGGGACCGTGAGGATGAATCTCAGCGATTCGTTCAGGGCTGTGATCAAACGGGTTGCTCCCCTGGTCAACAGCCATCCCGGGGCTCAGGATTATACCAAGTGGGGAACGGTGATCCTGCTCAACTATAAGAACCGCAGCGGCGACAACCCGACTATGAACCACCGGTATGGTCAGTTCTCCAAGGGTGATCATATCAACGCCCAGGCAATTGCCCGGTATACGGTAAAAAATAGGGGCTGCTTCGCCTGCGGAATCAAGTGCGCCCGGATGACGGAGGTTCCCGACGGGCCGTTCAGGACTCCGCTGCAGGAGGGGCCGGAATACGAGACCTCCAACGCCCTCGGACCGAACGTCTGGAACGACAACCCGGAACTGCTGATCCACTGCAACTGGCTCTGCAATGAGATGGGTATTGACACCATTTCTGTCGGGGTCCTGATAGCCTTTGCCATGGAGGCACACGAAAACGGGCTGCTCGATGACGAACGTTTCAGCCTGGAGTGGGGGGATCCGGATACAATCATCGGTCTCATCCGTGATATCTCGCATCGTCGGGGAACAACGGGAAGGCTGCTCGCCCAGGGTGTCAGGAGTGCTGCTGCCGTGCTGGGGGGCGGCAGCGAGGCATACGCCATGCAGGTGAAGAATGTTGAAATTCCGCGGCAGGAGGGACGGGTACTCAAGGCCATGGCCCTTGCCCACGCAACGGGAAACAGGGGTGCTGACCACCTCTACGCCCTGCCCACCATCGACCTGACGGGCAACCTCGATGTCGTTTCGAAAGTTCCCTCCCTGAAAGCCTGCGGTCCGGAACTGATGCAGACTACGAGCGAACAGTACAAGGGGGTGATGGTCCGGTTTACCGAGGTCTGCAACGCCCTTGCTGATGCGCTGGGTATCTGCAAATTCGCGTTTACCGAAACCTACGCCATTCTGCCAAGCGACTTGGCGGAGGGGCTGCGGGCGCTCGGCATAGACGTCAGCGACGAGGAGCTGTTCACCGCAGGCGAGCGGATAGTCACCCTGGAGCGAATGTACAATGTCCGTCACGGGTTTTCCCGCAAGGATGATACCCTGCCTAAGCGTAAGCTGCAGGAACCGCTTGACGTGTATGTCGATCCGACAGAAATCGGGCAGAGGTCACCTGAGGAGGCTGAACTAATCCACCGGGGTCTGACCGTCGACCTCGACCCGATGCTTGATGAGTACTACCGGCTGGGGAAGTGGGACCGCAACGGTATCCCCACTCCAGAGCGGCTTGAGGAACTGAACCTCGCCTCCTGCATCCAGGATCTGCCGCTGAGGGAATAACCCCTCAGCGGTCTCTTTAACAGCACTATTTAACTGTTATCCTGATATTATCTATCCAGGCGGTATCATCGCAGATGCTGTCCGAAGAGGTGACACCTATCGAAGAGTATAGTATCATACAGACATGGTATCAGAAGCTTTGCTGCATGCAGTGGAACAATCTCAAAAACGTGCTGGTGAGGAGGCATCCCAAGAACTTAAGAAGCGCATTCAGGAGGCGATGGTTGAGGTCCAACGACTGATTAAGGAGTTCCGCAATCGGGATCCGGAGCTGAAACGGATAGTTCTGTTCGGATCTCTGGCTGGGGAAGAGCCCCGTAATCCAAATTTTGACATAGATCTATCCTTTGAGGGCAGAGAACTGTACGCCTGTACAGCCATCGCGCTGAACAGCTGCTTCAAGGTTGACCTGGTCGATTACCGATCCCTGCCGGATTTTATGCAGGTGGAAATTGATACTCATGGGAAAATACTCTATGAAACTGACACCTGAACG
>CAYSRK010000355.1:0-3356 GCA_964433385.1 uncultured Spirochaetales bacterium | reverse complement strand
CAGTTCCTGAACGCTGAGAGTCAGGGAGAGGGGAGCGGCATCGGTGTCCTCTTGATCCTCTTCCTCTTCCCCGGCGAAGAAGGTGAAAGATCCGTCAGAATTGGTGGTGAAGTCAATTGCGGAGAGATCTATGCCTTCCAGACCGAAGAGGCTTTGGCTCTGGGTTTCAATTGAAAGCTTGCCGAAGACCCGATAGCCGACTTCCGGCCGTGAGTCGAAGTAGAGCGAGGATGATGCTGACGGATTGAGGGATGCCCGGGCGTCTTCTGCAGTGATACCCTGCAGATACGAGTCCCAGTCCCATGCGTAGCTGAGACTTCCCGAATACCGTCCCCCCCAGCTCAGGCGCTCTGATACAAGCAGCGACTCAAAGGCTGATGCAGCATCTGTATCCCCGATCTCTGCTTCGGTTATTCCCGTATCTTCATAAAACAGTGCGTCAAAATCGGAAAAGGGGTCAAAATCAGCTGCAGGCGGGTCCGATGCTGCTTGAGAGTCAGCTTCTGCAGGCTGCTCCTCCCAAAGGGCATCGGCTGCGAAGGGGTCGAAAAAGCCCTCATCCTCCGCTGCCGCGGAGAATGCAGCAGTGAGCATGATCCCGAATGCGCAGACTGCGGTTAGAACGGGTTTTCTCATCTGTTTACCTGTTCCAGGTCGGCTTTCGTAAAGATATAATCCGGCAGGGCATTCACAGCGGGGTTGGTCATGGTGATCTGGGTCCGCTCGCCGGGGTTGAGCATGTCGACAAGGAGTATGCGTGAGGGGAGGTATTTTTCTCCCACCTTGACGTAGTTCAGGTAGGCGGAGTTGCGCATGAGCCGGCCGGAGAATCCGTACTCTTCAGCCTTCATCGGGAGAAGGGGGTCCTGTCTCACCCAGAGGGTCATAGTCGGGTAGGCTACTTCATCGTTGGTTGCCTCAAGGGAGAGGATGTAGACCGGGACCCCTCCGAGAACCCCCTCTTCGTGAGCGGTGATGACATAGTCATCCGCGAGGGTCTGGACCATGAAGTCGTTGTTCTTGGCGTCGGAGTTCTGAATGTTTTCCCGTACGGACGAATGCTCGAACTTTCTGCTCTCCGGGTCGTAGAACCAGAGGTTGTCTTCAGCCTGGAGGTATCCCTGACCTTTCTGGACCTCCGGGGCGATGATGATCAGGAGGAAGAGGTCTTCCCGGTCCCGTCTGAACAACCGGGCTTCGATGACTTCCCTTTCCTCGCCCGGTTTTTCCGACACGATCGTATAGATTGTGGTGAAGTCGGAGCTGCCGAAATTCTGCAGGTTGTCGATCTGTCTGAGTATATCCGGATAGTCACTCTCCGTAATGGCAGCTGTTATTCCGGCAGGTATGAGGGCAAGCAATAACAGGGTTACAGGTATCCGCAAGTATTTCATCGTCTGGTTCCTTTTATGGTATCGGGTCACAGTCTCTTCAGCAATGTTTCCTTTTTATCGTACGGTACAGAGTAAATATCAGCATGAAGAAGCCAAAGGTCAAGGTTACTTTTCTGTTGCCAGGGCTTCTGCCGGTTCAAGCCGTGCCGCATTGTTGGAAGGCCTGAAGGCGGCAAGCAGGGTCAGTACGGTCACGATAGTGATGTTGAGCAGGGTCTGGGGTACGGTAAGCCTGAAGGTCATGTATCCGTTTTTCAGCAGCATGAACAGCGGGGTGTCTATACCCCAGTAGAACGTTGAGAGGATTCCCATCGTGATGCCGGAGAGTACGTATCCGGCGGCTATTCCGAAGAGGGCGAGAAACAGGGCCTCAAGGAGGAAGAGCTGGAGGACTTCGCTGCGCTGCATCCCGACAGCCCGCATGGTGCCGATCTCCTTGATCCGCTCAAACATGACCATCCTGAAGGTGTTGGTTATGCCCACCATGATAATGGTGAACAGGACGAGAAGGATGACGATGCTGGCTATGTTGAGGATTCTGACGATTTCCTCCACCTCGCTGAGAATATCGTTGATGTTCGTAAGGCGATAACGGACCCCCTCCCATTCTTCGGTCGCCTGCTGCTCGAGAATCGCCATGAAGGGGTTTTCATCCCCCTCAGTATCCCGACTGAAGAGCTGGATCCGAGTTTCCAGCTCAGGCATCAGGAGCTCAGTTGCCTGATCAGTGTAGACCAGTTCAGGCAGGTAGATGCCGAGGGTGAGGTACTCGTCGGGGGCCAGGTTCAGCAGTTCATTGACATACGCAATGTTGGCATAGCAGGAGATTGACCCGAAAAGGCCGGTATCGATACTGATCGCGGCAACGGTAAAATCACCTGCGGTCTGCTGTCCGGTGTAGGTCTGCATCTTGACGATGATTCTGTCTCCTGTTTCGACCTGGAGGCGTTCGGCTATCTTTGTCGATATGATGATTCCCTGGGGATCGGCCATGTTTTCGAATGAGCCGTCCTGCAGGATGATTCTCTCTTTAAAATAGGCCTCTTCATCCCAGTCGGCTCCGATGATCGACTGGTTGATTCCGTTGCCTTCGAATATTAGGGTGCCGCGGATCTCCGACCGTTTGGTCAGGTAGGTATAGCTGATCCCGGATACGTCCAGGGCTTCCATCAGGGCTGAATCATCCCGGATGATGTTCAGCTCACGCCCCGATTCCGACTTTTCCACCCCGTCTATGAAGATATGGCCGGCAAGGAGATGGGAGAAGTTTTCTCCCACGTTTTCTATGAAGCTGCCGGTAAATCCGTTAATCAGGGTCACAAAGAGTATGCCGAACGCTATTGCCGATCCGAGGAGGATTGATCTTCTTTTCTGACGCAGCAGGTTGCGTGCGGCTAATCGTACGAGTTTCATGGCGCTGCTCCTACGTGCTGCTGATAGCCTGAACCGGCTGAATTTTCAAGGCTACCGATACCGGGTAGAGATTTGCGATAATGCCGATAACCACGACAATGGCTAGATCCGCCGCCAGGGTGGATAGCTGCACGACCGGTTTCAGGACGGGACCGGCAAAGAGAATTTCCACAAGGCTGTTGCCGGCTTCAATCCCGATGAGGTTGACTATTGCGAGCACAAGCAGTCCGAGCAGCTGGCCGATGAGGCCGAATACGAGGGAGAGTACGGTTATCTCGCTGGTGAACATGGCGGAGACAAATCCCTTGCCTGCTCCGATAGCCCGCATAGTGCCGATCTCCTTCTTTCGCTCCATAACCGATATAAGCAGGGTGTTTGTGATGATGATAAGCGCTATGAAGGCGACAAGCAGCACTGCCGCATTGAAGACGTTGCGGACCACGTCTGCAGTGGAGGAGAAAGGACCCGCAGCTCCTTTCCAGTCCATAGCCTGGGCGGCAATTCCCTCTGAGGCAAACCACTCGTTGAGATCACTGACCGCTGCGGCGG
>CAYSRK010000354.1:0-2097 GCA_964433385.1 uncultured Spirochaetales bacterium | reverse complement strand
CCCCGCAGGGGAGCGGAATCCGCGGGCCGGAAGGGCGGTCTACAACCCGGAGAACGGGCTGATAGAGTACTCCCGCAGGACCCTGATCACCTTTACCCTCGGCAGCGCCCTGACGATGCCGGAAATCCTCTATATTGCCATCGACGGCAGTACCTATCGGGCTGCGAAAATCAGGCTCTACCTGTTCTACGGACTCTTCGCGGCCCTCATTGTGCTCTTTATGACGGCAACCTGGCGGATGTACAGCCGTAACCGTGCCTACCGCGAGACGATTGAGCGGCAGAAGAACCTGGTAAGCCTCGGGGAAGCGGCCCGTACGCTTGCCCATGAAATCAAGAACCCGCTGAGCGCCATAACATTGCAGACTGCGGTGCTGAAGAAGACGCTGCCAGCTGCTGCAAAGAGCGGGCTTGAGACGATAGAGGAGCAGGTGCGGCGCCTGAATCACCTCGCCGAAAGGGTGCGGGAGTTCATCCGCAACCCCGTGGGAGCACCGCAGCATATTGATCTGCCCCGGTTTATCGAAGAAACAGCCGCCTTATTTGAGCAGGAGATACCCGTTGAATTCGGACCCCTGTCGGCGCGCTTTGCCGATATCGATCGGGAGCGCTTCCGCTCGGCCTTTGAGAACCTCATCGTGAACGCCCTTGAGAGCCGGCGTTCCGCCTCCGGCGGGTGCGGTTCACAGGAGAGCGAACCTGCGGATGTGCGCATCCGCTGCACATCCACGAAGACCGAGATTACCCTGGTGATCCTCGATGACGGCTGCGGCCTTCCCGAGGGGCATGAGAAAGATGTCTTTGATCCGTTTTTTACCACCAAGACGACCGGTTCGGGGATCGGGCTCGCCATTTCCCGCAGGTTTATCGAAGCAGCCGGCGGACACCTGCGGCTGTTCAGCCGTAGAACTGCCGAGGGGCCGCTGAAGGCGGAAACGGGTACGGCGGCCGAGGTTGTGCTGCCCGGGAGCGTAACATGAATGTGCTGATAGTCGACGATGAGAAACAGATCCGGGACCTGATGGGCGCCTACCTGAAACTGGAGGGAATTGCCAGCGAGGGGGCGGAAAACGGACTCTCCGCCCAGCGGCTGCTCAAGGAGAACCACTATGATGCCTGCCTGGTCGATCTGAAGATGCCCGGGATGGACGGCCTGACGCTGCTTGGCTGGATCCGGGATGAGGGGTACCGGATGCCGGTCATCATGGTGTCGGCTCATGGGGAGATCCGTGATGCGGTAGAGGCACTCACCGGCGGAGCGCAGGATTTTATCGTCAAGCCGTTTGATCCCGAGGAGCTGAGCCTCCGTCTCGTGAAGCTCATAGAGGCGCAGAACCTGCGCAACCGCATCGACTCGGGAGAGCTGGTGAGGCATAAGATTGACGGGGACGATCTCATCGGAGAATCGCGGTCGATGCTCCGGATCAAGGAGATCATCTCCCGGATTGCCGCCACCCCGGCTACCGTGATGATTACCGGGGAGAGCGGCACGGGCAAGGAGGTGGTTGCCCGGCGGATCCACAGCACCTCCCTCCTCAGCGAAGGTCCCTTTGTGGCGGTGAATATCGGGGGGGTCGCCCAGACGCTGCTCGAAAGCGAGCTCTTCGGGTATGAAAAGGGAGCCTTCACCGGGGCCGAGAGCCGTAAGGTCGGCATGTTCGAACTTGCCAGCGGAGGTACGCTCTTTCTCGATGAGATCGGCGAGATGCCGCCGGAGCTGCAGGTCAAACTGCTGCGGGTGCTGCAGGAGAAGAAGATCACCCGCCTCGGGGGAACCTCCTCGATCCCTATCAATGCCCGGATCATCTCGGCGACCAACCGTGATGTGGAGGAGATGGTGCGTGAGGGCCGCTTCCGCGAAGACCTCTTCTACCGGCTCAACGTTGTCAGGATCGAGCTCCCGGCCCTCAGAGAGCGCCGGGAGGATATCCCGCTGCTCGCCGGGACCATTCTCAGTCGGCTGAACCGGCTGATGAACCGGAGGGTCGAGGGCATCGCCCCCGACGCGCTCGATTACCTCAAGCGCTACAGCTTCCCGGGGAACGTGCGGGAGCTCGAGAACATCCTTGAGCGGGCGGTGATCTTCAGTGAGCAGCCG
>CAYSRK010000353.1:0-7916 GCA_964433385.1 uncultured Spirochaetales bacterium | reverse complement strand
ATGGCGCTGGCGGCCACCGCGGCGATGTGGTCGCCCCGTTCCCGGGCCGTGGCCATCAATTCCCGGGCAATGGCGCAGAAATCCGACCACCAGACCGCGTCCGCATCCTGTTCGGCCCAGCCGGGGCGGGGCATGCTGATGCCGTGCTCCACCTGGGCAGAGGCACAGACAGCACCCTCAGCGGTGACGAGCACGCCTTTTGTGGAAAAGGTTCCGATATCGATACCAAGCAGGTACTCCATTGACTCTATCCTTTGCGCCAGCTGCCGGCTGCGTTTCAGCTCAAAGCAGGATCTTACCATCCTGCAGGATTATGCGGTCATCGAGATAGACCGCGGATTCACTGCGCGTATCCTTGACAATATCCCAGTGGATTGCCGACTGGTTCACCCCGCCGCACTCGGCATAAGCCCTTCCGAGAGCTATATGCACCGTACCCCCGATCTTTTCATCCATCAGGATGTCTCCGCAGAACCTGTCGATCCCGTAGTTTACCCCGAGGGCAAACTCACCGATGTTCCGCGCCCCCTCGTCTGAAGAGAGAATCCGCTCGAGAAACTCACGACTGCTTGATGCGCTGAAGTCGATCAGTGTTCCCTCACGCCACCGCAGGGTGAGATCGGTGATCTTCTGCCCGCCGAAGTAGGCCGGCTGCTCGAAGCTGATGTACCCGTCCACGCTCCCGGTCACGGGAGCCGTGGCGATCTCACCGTCAGGCATATTGCACGCGCCGTTGAACACGATCCATTTCCGGCCTGTGACGGAAAACGACAGGTCAGTTCCCCGGCTCACGATCCGTACCCGGTGACCGGTCTCCAGCTGATCAGCCCAGCGCTGCCACACTGCCCCCTCTCTCTCCCAGTCAAGATTCGATCCCTTGAAGTAGATCTCCAGCAGCTCTTCCCAGGAGAGACCGGCTTGCTCGGCAGTCAGCGGATGCGGGACACGTACGAGAGTCCAGCGGGTATCCTTCCATCGCTGGGCTGCTAGTTTCCCCAGCGTGTACTGTCCCTGCGCGATACGCCCGGCCGGCACATCACTGAAGGCCTGAGAGACCGGAGACCCGCGGAGGGCCAAATAGGCATCGGCCCACGCCATCCCGGCCGATTCGAGCTCAGGAATCCACTCTGCCTGTCCGTCTGTTCCATATTTCAGCAGATCATGCCGCATCTCATCCGAGAGAAAGAGAACCTGAACATAGGCTCCGGCCTTGACAAGCTCACGGTAGACGGCGGAGGCCAGTTCAAAGGTGTGGGTCTCCTGCATAACGACAAGCACCTTCTCACCCGGCTTCACTGCCAGCGAATAGCCGACCACCGTTTCGGCAATGCCCTCCCATCTGGAGCTTCTCTGCGGATCCACCTATTTTCCCCCTCTGATTGAGCGGACCTTCTCCATGAACCGCTTCACCCGCTGCGTCTCAACTTCGTTCCAGATGTAGCCGTCACGTTTAAAGGTGGTCCCGGCAATCACGCCGTCGGCAATTGCGAGCTGCTCCTCGATATTTCCGAGATTAACCCCGGTGTTGGCGAAGACAATGGTATCGGGAACCACTTCCTTCACTTTCTTCAGCTCTCCCGCGGAAGTTTCCGCTCCAGCCGTCAGCCCGGAGACGCACAGGGCATCGGGCCGGCAGTTGAACACGGTTGACCGCGCAACGCTCTGAATGTCCCGCTCGGCAAGGTACACCGCAGCTTCAGGCATAATATTGAAGATCTGCTTGACTGAACTGCCGTGGATCCGCATTTTATGCCTGGCAGTCGCGCCTACGGTGGTGTTCCACAGCCCGAAATCACTCGCGTATACCCCGGAGTAAATCTCCCTGACGAAAACCGCTCCGGTGGCTACGGCAAGCTCCAGTGAGGCGGCGCCGTCCCACAGGACGTTCACTCCAAAAGGAATCCGGATACGGTCACTGATCTCACCGATGATTCTGGCCATCACTGCGGTTGTGATCGGTTCCACTTTGGTCAGATAGGGGAGACTGGATTCGTTTGAGAACATCACAGCATCCACCCCGCCCTCCTGGAGACTTTCCAGGTCGGCGAGCGCCTGTTCCACGATCCAGGAGAGTCCCTTGTGAGGATCATACCCGGGGTCTCCGGGAAGGGCTTTGAAATGACACATTGCGATAACCGGCTTTACGGTCCCCAGACTGTCTTCTATCCAGCTCATTACTCTCTCCGTTGTGCGTGACGCTTGGCTTACCTTTCTTATGATTGATTGTAGACCGCAATATGACCGTTGTCAACTTTTTTCTGCTCAATTATTGCTCGTTTACTGAACACTATATGACTGGGTAGACGAAGACATCATACACATTACTGGTTTTTGTGGGTGTTTTAGTCAGTTTCTTTGTGGTGTTCCGTCTGTATCTGCGAAAGAATGATCAGGGATTAACCATTCAACCTTATACAAAATATACATTTGCATTCTACACGAATCCTGGGGAGGAAAAAATTATGCAAACGTGCAATTTTTTTCATCATTGCTGATAACCGCAGACAGCTCTACAGCACTGCATGAAGGCTGAACAGCATCAAACACCTCAATTCTTTATTTGTGTGAAGGTTATGCGCTGCTGAGGAAAAGTCGAAGGCAGGACAGGAATCATACAGCCTCCCTATTGATGCCTTGATGCCTCATCACTTTGATGCTATGATGCATATATGAGGACAACTGTTACCCTGGATTCGGATATTGAACGCCTGGTCAAGGAAGCAATGCAGAGAGAGCACAAAAGTTTCAAGGAGATTGTGAACACAGCGCTGTACCAGCTTCTCGCCGGCTGTGACGATCCTGACGAACCGCCATTTACGGTGAAGCCGAAAGCGATGGGGCTGAATTCCGGGTTAGATATCACTGGATTCAACAAGCTGGCGGATGAGCTGGAGGCGGAGGCCTTTACGGAGGCGGCTGAGAAACCAGACATATCGTTCCGGCAAAACCCATGGAAACAAGGTCCGCATGATCATACCTGATATCAATCTGCTGATGTATGCCTATAATTCATCTCTGAAGCCCCACCGGCAAGCTGCCTCGTGGTGGGAAAGCTGTCTTTCGGGGAGTGAGAAGGTTGGGCTCATCTATCCGGTGCTTTTCGGTTTTTTGAGAATTGCAACGAACAAACGGATTCTGCCGAATCCCATGAGTCTATCTGAAGCAGTTTCCTGCATAGTCTCCTGGCAGCAGAGATCTGTGACCGTCACGCTGAGTCCCGGGCCCCAGTATCTTGAAGATACCGTGAGGCTTCTCTCAGAAGCCGGCTCATCCGGTGCAAATCTGGTGACCGATGCCCAGATAGGAGCGTACGCCCTGCACTATCGGGCTGTTGTGCACACTGCTGATTACGACTTTTTGCGATTTCGCGAAGTTACAGCCCATTTCCCCCTCAGAGCAGGATCGGCAAAGTAACATCATAGTGATTAACAATTTGAGAGCTGCTGCTTCACCCCAATACCTATTCGAAAGAAAATATTCTGTACATCGACTTCAGCGGATTCAACAAAGGGGACACTGCTGTGCCGTTCCTGCACTCCCCTAAGTTTCGATGGGCATACGCATTCAGAAGCTGCCTGCGCATACCGGACAGCAGCAGCCTCTGCCTTGTTTGGGAAACATGGTCAGCAGGCCGGCCGGCCGACGGTAAGACTTTCAAACAGGTCCTCCTGTCTATCGAGGAGCCCGAGCTCCCTGACCCAGGCATACAGGCGGTCCGCTGAGTCATCCACATCCTCCGGGGCGTGGGCATCTGCGCCGACAAGGATGCCGGTGCCCTCTTCAGCGGCAACCTCCCAGAACTCCCGCACAGGATAAGGCGCTCTCAGGATTCCGGAGGCATCAAGGATCGGTTTCTTGCGCAGACCGTTCGCGTTTATCTCCAATGGGATATCATAGGCAGCTGCGCTGCGGCAGATATCGCGGGCGCAGCTGCGGGCATTCTCATCCCACTGCGTATACCCGCTGAGATAGACATCGGGGTGGGCGATGAAGAGAAAGAGGCCTGACTCAATCGTTGCCTGAACGTATTCGGAGAACGCTCTCAGGTGCCCGACTGTATGGAGCCGGGTATAGCCGAGCCAGATGTCGTCGTCGACCGGGGTCCAGTGCGGAGCACCGATAAGGTAATCAAAGCAGCGCTCCTGCAGCAGTTCGCGGTAGTACTCCTCGTACGTCTCATCCCACTCGCACTCCCCGGCGAGAAATACCGCAATACCCTCTGCGGTTCTTTTCAGCTCCTTCACCTCGCTGATATACCCGTCAAGCTGCTCGCTGAGCATGCGGGTTCTCGGCCATCGGCCGTCAGGGAGGGGCATGTGATCGCTTATCCCGATCGACAGCAGCCCCTTGCGGGCCGCAGAGCGCACGTAGTCTTCGGCGGTTCCCTCAGCGTGGCCGCAGAGGCGGGTGTGGTTGTGGTATGAGTGCAGCAGCATGGTTCTTTCCTGTTTCGTACGCGGGAGCGGTTTCGCCCTCTCAAGGTTCGGCCTGATTGTAGGTGATAATTGTGATTGTGGCAACACGGAGAGAGGAGGAGAAACCAAAAACTGCGCGTTTTTTGAATGATTTCTGCATGTTGATCATTCAGTTTTTTCATGATACGATGAGTCAGGCTGAGAAATGATCAGATGCAGCCGAGAACGGAGAAAAGGAATGACTGTCAATCGTGATCAATACGAAGAGAAGCCATAGAATCAAGCTCATCTACGATATGCTCGATACCCAGGGCAATGTCTCAACCGAGCACCTGGCGAAAAAGCTGCGCATCTCGGAGTCCACGGTCCGCCGGGATATCAACTACATGGTCTCCTCGGGAAAGTACGGCAAGCTGAACCGGGTCTACGGGGGACTGACTGTTGAGGACAGCTCCGCCGAGCACGAGTACATCTTCGAGATCAAGCGGGACCTGAACAAGAAGTTCAAGATGCAGGTCGCGAAAAAGGCTGCCGAGTTCATTGAGCAGGGCGACAAGGTGATTATAGATTCAGGGACCACCTGTCTCTACCTCGCCCAGGAACTGAGGCAGAAGAAAGAGGTTTCGGTCATCACCCTCGATGTCAAGATTGCCGAGGAGCTCGGCAAGTACGGCAATATCGAGTCAAACATCATCGGCGGCGTCATCCGTCCGGGGTACTACACCATCGGCGGCAGCAGCGCCCTGGACAATCTCCGCAGGTTCTACGCCCAGAAGGTCTTTCTCTCGGTCGCTGCGTTCGACCTGGAGTACGGCATCACCAACGCCTCGGAATTTGAGGTGGGGGTAAAAAAACTTCTCGTGGAAATGGGCGCCCATGTCTATGTCGTTACCGACTACACCAAGATCAATACCCATACCATGTACCGCGTTGCCCCCTGCTCGAGCATTAACACCCTGATCACCAACAAGGAGCTCGATGAGCAGACGGCGCAGCGCATCCGCGACGCCGGGATAGAGCTGGTGCTCGCCTAGGCACTCAGGCCGTTTTGAAAAGAACTAAGAAAGTGAGATTCTTCACCCTGCGGTATACATCCGCGCCTGGAGAAAAAAGCAGGGGCTCTCCCTCCATCCTGGGCTGGTTGGACCAGAATGCCGTATTGGGTCTGTACCCTGCTGCATGGTACTCGAGCGGAACTTCAGTCGGATCCGGTCAGAGGCGCCTGCCCTGGAAGTTCCGGGCACTATTACTGCCTGCTCCTGCTTCTTTTTCCTCATTCACTATTCTGGATACCTGATAGCATAGTTCTGCTGCGTATATCCTGATTTTCTGCGGGAAAAAAATGATCTTCTTGACCATACTTATTTCAAGAGTTATAATAACTCCTAAACTTTATCTGTTCACGGGGGTCGGAAACTTTATGGGGCGCAGCAGTTCGGCAGAGACTATTCGGTTTATTGTCACCCGGGACTATGAGGATATGAGCAGGGCAGCCGCACTGATGCTTGCCGGCCTGCTTGCCGACTCCCCGGATGCTTCGATAATCGCTGCAACTGGAGCTTCCCCTTCGGGGACCTACCGCAGGCTGGCAGGAATCCTCGGTGAACAGGGGCTGCTTCCCGCGAAGCTGCGGGTAATCGAACTGGATGAGTGGGCCGGTATTCCCGCTGATCACCCCGGCTCATGCCGGACCTATCTGCGTACGCACCTGTGCCGTCCGCTGCAGATTCCCGAATCCCGTTGCAGCTGGTTTGAACCCGACTCGCCATCCCCTGAGGAGGCCTGCGCCCCGGTACTGGCGGCAATCACATCCTTCGGACCGGTAAAAGCCGCCGTGCTCGGTATCGGGGTAAACGGCCACATCGGCCTGAATGAACCGGGAGCAGCACTGCACCCCGGAACCCGCCTGACCCTGCTTGAGGAGACTACCCGGCAGCACTCCATGCTGACCGCCAGCAACGCTGCGGTGAGCAGCGGGTACACGCTCGGCATGCGGGAGATACTGGGAGCTGAACATGTGCTCCTGCTTGTCAGCGGTGCTTCCAAGGGCAAGGCGCTCGCTGCCCTGCTTGCAGGCACCGTTGATACCCGTTTACCGGCGACGCTGCTGCACCTCCACCCGAACACCGTCTGTTTCTGTGATGAAGCGGCCTGGGATGCGGCTTCGGTCCATCGTGAGGGAGAAACCGGGTGAAACGTCGTGACAGCACCCTCTCGGCCCGGCAGAAACTCATAAGCCAGACCGCCCTGAAAGAGGCAAATCTCCAGAGAATCCTTGCCTACGTGAAGAGTCGCGGGGAGACGATAAAATCGGAACTCTCCCATGACCTGAATATCAGCTTCTCCACGGTATCAGCCCTCTGCTCGATCCTGGAGAAACATCACCTGATCACCCAGGTGCAGGGTGATACCTCAAGCGGGGGAAGAAAGCCCGCCCGCATCCTCTTCAACCCCGAGGCAGGCCGCCTTCTCGCCGTCGATATCAGCCATGAACGGGAGGCGCACGTATCCCTCCTGAACCTGGACTGCACCCTGGCTGCCAAACGGACCCTGCGTATTGATACAGTCAGTACGCCGGATGAGCTGATCGAAATGACCGCAGCAGCAGCTGCCGGGCTCGATGCAGCACTCGGACCCGCTCCGGGGGGTATCATCGGCGGCTGCGCCGCTGTTCCGGGTGTCTTTGACGCGAAACGCGAAACCATGATTTCCAGCACAAACCCGCTGCTGCTCCATGTGAAACTCAAGGAGCGGTTTGAACGGGCTTTCGGCTGCCCGTTCAGAATCGAAAACGACTCAAACATGGCCGCTCTCGGAGAACTGATCAGCAGCGGTCCGCACCTTGAGAATCTTCTGCTGCTCTACTTCTCCACCGGAATCGGCCTCGGAATAGTTATCGACCGGGATATTTATCGGGGAACGACCGGCTTCGCCGGCGAGCTCGGTCACCTGAAAGTTACCGATCGCCCCATACCCTGCTCCTGCGGACAGAGCGGCTGCTTTGAGGCCGTTATTTCAGCGGACCGTTTCCTCAGAGAGCTCGGTCCGAACCTGCCGGAACGGAAAAAAGAGAGCGGTAGCAAAGAACAGCTGCTCTTCGATCTGCTCTCACGCGCAGAGGATGAACGGACCGAAGCCCTGCTTGAAGAGTTTGCCGTCATCCTCGGCAGAACTGCAGGATTTCTCATCGACCTCTTTAACCCCGATGCGCTGGCTCTCGGAGGGGAGATGGAGCCGCTGCTGCGTCGGATTTTCAAACGAATGCGTGTTGAGGCTGCGCGCTGCTCAACCGTGCTGCAGGAGACCGACGCCCGCATCTACATAGTCCAGGATATCTGCCGGCTTATAGCCGCAGGCTGCGGGGAAACCGCCTACTCAAGCTGGCTCAGCCGGATACAGCTGCTCGACATCTGAGAGCGGCAAGGAGAAAAGACATGGCAAGCAGTGATTCATGGAGACCCGAACTGCACATCAGAGCGGAGGAGAAGCAGCTCAGCCTCA
>CAYSRK010000352.1:0-3406 GCA_964433385.1 uncultured Spirochaetales bacterium | reverse complement strand
TGTTTCAACATTATCTTACCCTCCTGAAAAACTTATACGTACATGAAACTTACATAATATAGCATATTTTGTTAACTTCATGCACAAGTATAAATCATTTTTCCTGCAAATGCAATTGATATTATTTCCCTTTCAGGTCCTGCAGACGCAGCATGAAATTCTTGTGCTTTCACCACTCCGGTGATACCATGTGAGTGAGCAGCGGCATCTTCCACACCAGGTACGGACGGTCATCAGCATGAAGATGGCGTGCGGATTTAAAAAAGGGGGTATGCGATGAAGAGAAGCGGGTTTGCTGTGCTGGTCACAGCAGCTGCCCTACTGACTGCTCTCTCCGGATGCGTCTCAACCGGTCAGATAGCCCAGCTTGAGGAGCAGCTGTCGGCCGCCGAGAGCGGTTTAGCGAGGATGGAGGCCGAGCTTGCGGACCAGCGGGCAGCAGGTGGTATCTATGTCACCCGTGAGGAACTCAGTGAGCAGGCTGCGCGGTTTGCCTCAAAAGATGAGCTTGCAGCGGTTGAACAGGAGGTTGAAGGCACCCTGGGCACGCTGGTACGGGAAGCGGAAAAAGAGCTGGAGCAGATGCGCGGCGAGGTGCTTGCCGAACTCAATGCGGTCCGCAGAGATGCTGAGAACATTCTCCAGTCCCTGGCTACCGCAGATGATCTTGCCCGCCTGAGCGGCAAGCTTGAGGACCTGGAGTACGAACTGATCCTTATCGAGGATATCATCAGCAGCATCGTCGAGTATGCCGGATACGCGGATGCGGGCGACTACCTCGAATTCTTCTACGGGCTTGTGGACATGGAGCAGTCGGTCAGCGAGATCCAGCGCCGATTTGCCCGGCTCAGCGAGGCTATGCGGCTCTTTATCGAATAGGATACCCGAAGAGCTTCTCCATCGCCGCGAGGTTACGTTCGTTAAAGAAGTTGTTATCGGCGTACATTGCCTCGATCCGCTCCTTGTAGAACTCAGCGACCCGGTAGCGGACAAGCTTCATCGTGGAATTCACCAGCCCGTTCTCCTCGGAGAACTCGTCCGGGATGATCTCGAAGACGGACGGTATCCACTGGTCTGATACGGTCTTTTTCAGCTCCGGCTCGAATGCGCCGAGGTGTTTCTTCAGCACCTCAAGCGCCTGCCGCGCATCAGCTGCCCCGGCAGCCGCGAGCGCCTTGCGGGCGGGTTCAGCCTGCAGGGTAATAAGGCCGGTAGTGAACTTGCGGTGGTCGTTGTAGACCATCACCTGGCTCACCAGGTCGCAGTTATTGATGATCGCCTCCTCTATCTCCTCAGGAGAGTGTTTCTCCCCGTCAGGGGCGATAAGGAGAGCTTTCGCCCTCCCGGTGACTACAAGAAAGCCGTCCTCATCGAAATAGCCAAGGTCTCCCGTCCACAGCCAGTCCTCCTTGAGAACCTCCTCGCTGGCTGCCTTATTCTTGAAATAGCCCTTCATGACGTTATCGCCCTTGATGACAATCTCACCCCGCTCCCCGGGGGGGCACTCGCTTCCGTCATCACGCATGATTCTGCAGGTGACGTTCGGGGCAACAAGACCGCTGGTACCGAACTTGTGGGTGTGGGGGGTATTGGAGCAGATCACCGGGGCAGCCTCAGTCAGGCCGTACCCCTGAAAAATGGGCAGCCCGATTGCAGCAAAAAAGTCCTGCTGGCGGACTTCCAGCAGTGCTCCCCCTCCGACACAGAATTCGATCCTGCTCCCGAAGACCTCCCGCAGTTTGGGAAAGATCAGTTTTGAGGCGGCTGTGTAGGCTCCGGCAGTTTTCAGGCGGACGGAGAAGGAGGCTTTGTGATAGCCGTCACCATTTCGGGCGATTCCCGCCCTGAGTCCGGCGAGGAAGAGCTTCTGGATGAACCCGCCCTTCTCCGCGATACCTGCAGTCATTTTTTTCATGAAATTTCCCGATATCGCAGGGACTGTGAGCATGAAGTGGGGATTGACCTCTTTGAGATTGATCGGAAGGTTGCGGATTATATTCATGCTGCCTCCGCGGGCATCCACAAAGTGGAGCGTGATCCCGCGCAGCAGGGAGGCATAAAGGCCTACCGTGTGAGCAAAGGAGTGGTCAAGGGGAAGAACCACCAGCGTCTCGTAGACGGCGTCGGGAAGCTGGAAGAGCTCTACCGAACCTTCAGCGTTTGCGACGTAGTTCTTGTGGGTGAGCATGATCCCCTTAGGGTTGCCGGTTGTCCCCGAGGTGTAGCAGATGTTCACCGTATCGTCCTCTTGAATCTCTGCTTCAAGCTTTGAAACAAGATCGGGATCATTCTCCAGTGCCGCCCTTCCCTCTTCGAGCAGGACCGAATAGAGCACGCTCTCCTTCCCGCGGGTGAGGGAAAGCTCCTTCTCCGCCTTGCGAAGCTCCTTATCATCCCCGTCGAGGTAGATCAGCAGCGGCCTCGCATCAAACTTCGCGTAGGCCTGCACTGCTTTTTTGAGTGTATTCGCCGATACCACAAGGGCGCCAGACTCGGAGTGGTTGATCCTGAAAGCGATCTCCTCCGGGGTGAGTTTGATCGACATCGGAACTGATATGCATCCTGCCTTCACAATGCCGAATTCGGCCGCTATCCACTGCGGCCGACCCTCGGCTACGATACCAGCCGGGGTGCTGCGGCCGAAGCCGCGTTCAATAAGCGCAGCTGCAAACAGCTGCGATTCCTCATCAATATCAGAGAAGGTCCAGGGCTTCCATCCTGAGTCTGTCTTCATAGTCGTGTACGCCCGACCGGGGTACCGCCCCGCCGCCTCGTGCAGCAGACGAATTATGGTATCCATGCACAACCCCCTCTTCTGTCAATAGTTTCCCCATTCTACCATACAATTCGGTGAAATCGGATACAAAATCGCTGAAAACGAGAAACGAAGGCTACCCCTCTGCCCCTGATGCGCTGCAGTACCAGTCGACAGTCTCACGCAGCCCCTCCTCAAAGGAAGTCGCGGGAATCCAGCCCAGCTCCTTCCTGATTTTGCCGGAATCGAGGGCGTAACGGCGGTCATGGCCCTTGCGGTCTTTGACGAACCGTACCTGACTGAGCAGTTTCTTCCGAGAAATCCCGGCCCGGTCAGCCACTCGTGAGCAGAGCATCTGCAGCAGGTCGACATTACGCAGCTCCATTCCGCTGCCGACAGCGTAACTCTCACCGACCCTCCCGCTGCGCATGATCCTCCAGACTGCATCAGCGTGGTCTTCGGCGTAGAGCCACTCGCGAACCTGCAGCCCGTCACCGTAGAGAGGGAGCGTTTCGCCGCTGAGCATGCGGCTGATCATCAGCGGGATCAGTTTTTCCCGGTACTGACGGGGACCGTAGTTGTTTGAACTGAAAGAAATCGTCAGCGGGATTCCGTAGGTATGCGCATAGGACCTGGCCAGATGGTCGGCAG
>CAYSRK010000351.1:0-8962 GCA_964433385.1 uncultured Spirochaetales bacterium | reverse complement strand
CGGGAAAATAATCGGGATGTGGCTGCGCAAAGTGCAGCCGGGCGTGATTGTCGATGCCCGGATTATGCTGGTGAAAGCCGGTCTTCCGATAGAGACCGACTTTCTTGAGACCCACTACCTTGCACGGGGAGACGTACTGAAGGTCAGCATGGCCCTCGTGGCAGCCAACAAGGCCAATATTCCGCTGCCCTTCCAGCGGGCGGCAGCGATAGATCTAGCCGGCCGGGATGTGCTTGAGGCGGTCAAGACCAGCGTCAATCCCAAGGTAATCGACTGCCCCGACGTCTCCAAGGGAAGACAGTCAATCGACGCAGTCGCCAAGGACGGAATCCAGCTTAAGGTGAAAGTGCGCATTACCGTTAGGGCTAACATTGAGCGGTTAGTCGGAGGAGCTACCGAGGAGACTATAATAGCCCGTGTCGGTGAGGGCATCGTAACTACCATTGGATCTGCCATCGACTACAAGGCTGTGCTGGAAAACCCTGACAATATATCAAAGCTGGTCCTTGAAAAGGGACTGGATGCCGGGACAGCCTTTGAAATCCTATCAATTGATATTGCCGATATAGATGTCGGAGAGAATGTGGGAGCTAAGCTCCAGGCTGACCAGGCTGAGGCCGACAAGCGCCGCTTCCAGGCTGAAGCGGAAAAACGCAGGGCTCTCGCCAAGGCAGTGGAACAGGAGATGATTGCCCGGGTTCAGGAAAATCGGGCCAAGGTAGTGCTGGCTGAAGCGGAAATCCCGAAAGCAATCTCTGAAGCCTTCAGAAAGGGTAACCTCGGCATTATGGATTTCTACCGGATGGACAACATAAAAGCTGATACAGCGATGCGAAGCAGCATCGGGTCAGCCGGGAATCCCGATCCATCATCTGAACCGAAGTAACCGGAGCATACCATGCGCGGCATAGCTGAACTGCTGTCGAACATCCTCTTTATACTTATCCCCCTCGTTCCGGTTCTTCTGCTTTTCCTCGCCCGCAGAACGGTCATCCGCAGGAGAAAGAGCGCCCCGCCGGTTCCTGTTGAGGAGTATGTGGAGGAGCAGGAGCCGACCGAAAAGCTGTTCCCCGCTGCCCGGGATTACCCCGCATCCGAGGGCAGAACCTATCGCAGAGGCAGAACTGCTGATACCCGCAGCACCCGCAGGCCCGCTCCCGCGGAAACACAGGCACAGGAGCAATCCCCTGCCCCCCTCCAGCAGATATCGCGCTATCCTGAACTGCAGAAAGCTGTCATATACCGTGAAATTCTCGGCCCGCCTAAGTCCCTCAGCGGCGGCTAGGTTGCGTTCGCGGATCTCTTTCCCTTAGAGTTGGCCACGGGTCGGCCGTAATACTTGAGCGAATAGAAGAGCAGCAGCAGCTCAATCTCCCCGATACGCTCCTGACCGGAGCTGAACTGCTCCTTGAAATTCTGTAACACAAGATAAGCGGTATACAGACGGGGCGAGCGGGCTAACAGCAGACTGCTGTCCATTCCGCCGGACGGGGATGTCTCGTCACTGTCAAAGTGGCGGTAGACCAGCTGCAGAATCAGCGCTTCAAGTTCTCCGAATGAGGAAACATAGTCACCGTTTTCGTAGTATGTCACTGCTGCAGGCAGATTTTTTTCCAGGATATGGGTAATGATCCCCCGCTCCGTCCGCCTCTGAGACCTCAGCTGTTTTCTCACATCCCGAAACAGTTTACTCACTGCCGCATCTCTCGCTTCTTCGGTTCCGGTAAGAAACTGATAGAATTCCCCCGGCTCTCCGAGGATGTTCCCGAGAGCGATAGACAGTTGTTTGAGGATAACCCGGTGCTCGGTCTGACATCTCATGGAGAGAATCTCCTGCAGCACCTGAACCCGTTCCTCCCGCTCGGACATGCTTTCAACACCGGTAGACCGCACTTTAAGCGACTGCGTTCCCCTGATGATCTTCAGAAGCGCCGCTGTAGATTCAGGAGAATCGATTCGCCCGAGCGCACGGGCGGCAGCCTCAACGAGCTTATCATCATCACTTACGAGCAGGGAGATAAGCGTCGGCACAGCCTCTTTGGCCTTGAGCCGGCCGAGAGCCCGGGCACACTCGACCCGGACAAGCGAATCCTCAAGTTCGAGCTGCTCGATCAGGATGCGGATCGCAGCATCACCCCCGATGCGGCCGAGCGCACGGACTGCCTCTTCCCTGACCTCCTCATCTGCATCCTCAAGCCGGACTGCAATTTCATCAAGGGCTATTGAACCACGGGTATCCTTTATATCCTGCAGAGCCCGCTCAACTTTCTGGGGGTTGGAGGAACGGCCGAGAATCGGAAGATTGAAATATGCTTTAATGATACCCGGAGAGGTGATTGTTGAAACCAGCCGGGTAAACTTGATCTCTTTGCGCAGTTCAATGGAGTCGATAAGCATGAATGACAGCACCATGATCCCAATGCTGCTGAAGACTAGCATATTGACCGAGCCTGTGGTCTGCAGGATATAACCTCCGACCATAGGACCAAACGCCTGAATAAATCCGAGCATAGCCCAGTACCAAGCAATGTAGACGGTCTTATCCTTGCGGGGAACAAGGGAGAGCATAGTCTGGTTCAGCCCTTCATAGAGGGCCGGTGAGAATATTCCCCCAATAAACGAGATAAGCAGGAGCACCGCAGGGTAGTTGTCCGGCGTAATGAACAGGTAGCCGAGATAGCTGAATGGAAAGAGCATACCGATCATGGTAACCGGTTTTTTGCCGAAACGGTCCATCATCGTACCCCAGAAGGGAATGATGAGCACCCAGACAAGCTGCGAGATCGCGAACATGATTCCCAGCCAGAAGACCGGGGCACCGATCTGGTCAGGGTCGGTAATCATCGGCCCGAAAAACGGGGAAGCTATGTTCACGCCCATCAGGGAGACCCCTCCCACAATGCAGAGCGTCCTGAAATTCTTGTCCCTGAAGGGTTTGAAGTAGAGGGAAGGTTTGATTGGGGATTTATCAGCCTGTACCGAAGCCGGCTCTGGTACCGGAAGGTGGAGAATCACCTCAAGCACGCCGAGCAGCCCGGCGCTTGCGTAGATCACTCCGAAGACGGTGAAGACTGATGAGGGGAAGATGTCGAGCGCAAGGGTCGCGGCAAAAAAGGAGATGATGTTAAGCGTCTGGGCGAGGGCAGAGCGCTTCCCGAAGTAGCTCGAACGGCGGTTGGCGGGAATGATATCGTTCATCCAGGCCCACCAGCCCGAACCGGCGGTATTTCCAAGGAGGAAGGTCAGCATTGAACTGGCCATGATCAGAGAGGTGAATATCCTCGGATCCCCCCCGGCGGCTACCGCAAAGGAGGAGGCTGCTATAGTGAAAGACATCGAGCGATGGATGAATCCCATGGTGATCCAGAAAGGTTTGATGGTCTTCCGGTAGGAGTAAACGAAAATGGAGATCAGGTGCATGACGCTCGCCATGTTCAGGAAACCCAGGAAGAGCCCGAGCTGCGTGGAGGAGACAGTCAGGTAGTTCTTGAAATAGATTGTCAGAATCTGCTGCGGGGCGTTGAGCATGAACCAGACGCTGCTCGCCCCCCCGCCGATAAGGCTGAGCATCATGGAGCGGGTTATTACAGCCTTGGTTATCACCCGGCCGTGGGTATCTCTCATGTATTTCATTCTGCGTCACCCGAAAGTTACGATACCCTGCTGCTGCAACGGCACCATCAGTGTTCTGAAAAGAATTATAGAGCAGAAGCCGGTAATGAACAACCGTTTCCATACAAACAGGATAATAAAGCCTTCCCTCTTTTCACTACCCGTGTGCTGCTGGTATAATCAGCTCCTGCACATCATGCAAAGGAGCTGTGTTATGATTGTATCCATCGGGGAAGCGTTGATCGATTTTATCTACCAACAGGAGGGTGAGCTGCCCCTCTTCAGACCGGTACCCGGCGGGTCGCCCATGAACACTAGCATAGCGCTCTCCCGTCTCGCTGTACCGGCGGCCTTTCTTGGCTGTGTATCAGCAGATTTGTTTGGAGACATGCTGAGAGAACACTTGAAGACGAACGGCGTAGTTCTCACCGGAGTCATACCCTCGAACAATCCGACAACTCTGGCATTCGCTAAGATAGTCGGCAAGGCAGCTGAGTATGCATTCTTCTCAAACGGTTCAGCTGACCGTTCGATTACCGCTGCCGCAATGGAGCGGGCGGCGGCTTCGCTGCCCGAAGCGCCGAAGTGCTGGCAGATCGGATCAATCTCGCTCCTGCTTGAACCGGGAGCCTCAGAAATCGAAACGTTCATCGAACGAACAGCAGAAACTGCTGTCATCTCGTTTGACCCGAACATTCGGGCGGGACTGGTGGAAGATGAGCATCCGTACCGGATGCGCCTTCAGAGGCTTTTCACCATCTCTGACATCGTCAAGATCAGCGATGAGGACCTTGAATGGGTATTTCCCGGAACACCCCTCGAAGAAGCCGCTCAGAACATACTGAAGAGCGGCCCGTCGGTCTGCGTCGTAACCGCCGGGAAAAAGGGCGCTCACCTGTTCAGCACCGGGCTGCACCGTTTTCTGGAAGCCCGTGAGATTAAGGTCACCGACACCATCGGCGCAGGCGACACCTTCCATGCCGGCCTGCTCGCCTACTTCCACGATGCCGGCCTGCTGGAGAAAAAAGCTCTCTCCCGGTTAGGAAGAGAGGATGCCGACAGCGCCCTGCGCTATGCCGCCGCCGCAGCTGAGATCACCTGCTCCCGTGCCGGGGCTGATCCGCCGACAAAGGATGAACTTGCCCTGGAACTGAAAAACCTTTAGAACTTTGTCAGTTTTCCCGCTTTCCAGGCATCAAATGCCTCTCTTATGGTCATGCCGCCGGCCCCGACGAATATCTGCAGCTCGGTACGACCGAGGACCGCTCCAGCGTTCTGACCGGGACCGTTGCCGGTTATAAGGACATCGGGCTGCAGCTCTGCCGCTGCAGCGGCCGCTTTGGTACCTGCCCCGTGCGCCTGGGCTGCAGAAGAGCTGTTGCTGACGACACTGACCTCCTCGGTCGCATCGTCCACGCAGAAAAAATAGGCTGCTCTGCCGAAGCGGGGGTCAACCCGGTCCTCCCAGTCAGGTCCCTGGGCTGTTATTAAGACTGTCATATTACTCCTCCTTTTCAAGCTGCCGAACCACAGAATCCCACATGTGGACCAGCTTCTCCCTGATAGCACCTGCAGCAAACTCAAACGCGGTCAGGCCCGCTGTCATCGCCTCCGTGAATATATTGTCGTAAGGCAATGTTCCAAGGAGTTCGATGTTTTTTTCATCAAGAAACGCAAGAATCTCATCATATACCGTCGGATTCAGATCATACTTGTTCACTACGCACCCGGCGCGGATGGAAAACATACTGACCAGTTCATGCACGCGCTTCAGGTCATGAAGAGCAGATTTCGTCGGTTCGGTAACCAGCACCACGTAATCTGCCCCGGAGAGCGAGGAAATAACGGGGCAGCCGATACCCGGCGGCCCGTCAACCAGTACAATCTCCTTAGCATGCTCTCCCGCCTCATTCCTTGCCTCATTTTTCACCTTCGCAACCAATTTTCCCGAATTGTCCGCTCCTGGGGCCAGTTCTGCGTGAATCATGATCCCGCCGGTTTTCGCCGCGGAACGGAACCATGTGCCGGAAAGTGCCGGCTTCATCGTTATAGCGGCAACGGGACAGACGCGGAAGCAGTAACCGCACCCCTCGCAGCGTCCCTCATCAATGACCATGACCGAGGCATCTGAGGAGGGGAAGACTGCTGAAAATTCGCACACATCGGCACAGAGACCGCAGCCGGTGCAGGCTGCCGGGTCAATTTCCGCACTCTCGCCGCTTAGGAACACCTCTTCATAGGCGATTTTCGGCTTAAGCAGCAGATGCAGATTCGCCGCATCGACATCACAGTCGGCAGAAACCACCGCTTCTCCCCCGATGCAGGCAAACGATGCAGTCAAGGAGGTCTTTCCTGTTCCGCCCTTGCCTGATATAACGACAACTTCACGCATACTTCAATCCTTGTCGGCCGATTCAGCCTTACGGTCACCTCGTACATACTCCCACATCGACTGCAGGGCTTCCCTGACTGCAGGAAACTCCTCATAGAGCAGTTTCCCCTCTGAGTATGCCCGCGCTATGCGCGGATCATCCGGAATACCGGCTATTACGGCAATTCCTTCACTCCGGCAGTACTCCTCAGTCTCAGTGTTTCCCAACCCGAGCCTGTTCATGACTACAAACGGTTCCTTACCGAGACCGCGGGCAGTTGAGACTGCCAGCTTCAGATCGTGAAGACCAAAGGGGGTCGGTTCGGTGATAAGGATGAGTGCATCAGCATCACGCATGATTTCGACGACCGGACAGGATGTCCCCGGGGGTGCATCCAGCACTCTGACGGCGGCTGATGAGACGTTCCTGTCGACAAACCGTTTCGTCTCCCGGATCTGCGGCACCGCCTGCTCCTCCCCCGTGTTGAGCCTGCTCTCTATCCACGAGAGGGCGCCGCTGCGTCCGCTTGTAATTCTTCCCATCTCCTGCGGTTCCATAACCAGCGCCTGCTCAGGGCAGAGTCCCGCACAGGCTCCGCAGCTGTGGCAGAGTCGGGGAAATACGAGAATATCATCCTTCACCTGAATTATTGCGTTGAATGCGCAGACCTCGGAGCACAGACCGCATCCCGTGCAGAGCTGCGGCTGCCAGACAGGAATCGGCTTGCAGGTCAGGGTCTCCACAAGTCCCTCGGCATTGAGAAACAGCCCGGTGTTCGGTTCCTCCACATCGAGATCTACGAGCACCGTCTCAGTCTGCGTACTCAGGTATGCGGCAAAATTCACGGCTACGGTTGTTTTTCCGGTCCCGCCTTTACCGCTTGCAATGGCTATATTCATGGGTCTTTCCTGTGGGCAGCTGATCGTCAGATACCCGGAAACTGGTCAATGGTCGCAGAGATTCCCGCCGCTTGAGAGAGAACCGGAGAGGTACATCCGTACCAGGTCCTGCGGGGCGGCATCCTCAGCGCCGACAATAACCTCGATTCCGCTGCTGCGGAGTAGTTCCTGAGCCTTGTAGCCCATTCCTCCAGCAATCACCACTGTGGCACCGATGTGAGCCAGAAAGGCCGGATAGGTGCCGGGCTGATGCTCGGGAGGATCGGCAGCGTATTCACTGGTGATAACGCCGTCCTCGGTTTCTACAACGCTGAACGACTGACAGTGTCCGAAGTGGGTGCAGATTTTACCGTCCGCGGTAGGAACGGCAAACACGTGTTTCATAGCATCTCCTGTTGACGGGAAGGAATTGCGGCGCACCAGGGCGCCGCATACCGCTTCCGGCTGAGAGCAGGGCGGACCTAGCTCTCCTTTTTGCTTAGAGCATTGAGCCTTGATTCGAGCGCCTCAAGGCGTCTTTTCGCCCCGGCTATCTCATCTTCGATATAGCTCTTCTCATCAACCGGTTCCTGATCATATTCGGGGTAGGCGTCGGCGCCGTACCAGCCGTATCCGCGGCCGGCGAAACGGCGAAACCCCCTTCCAAGTCCGAGCCCTCGGGGCCCGAAACCTCCGCCCCCATACATGGGGTTCATATAACCCGGTCTTCCATACCCGGAACAGAATCCTGCTCCGCGTCCTGTTCTCGAACCGAATCCCTCCGGTCCTGTTCTGTCTCCTCTCGGCATAATTCACCTCCTGCCGTGACGGTTATGCCCCCGGCAGCAGCTGCCGTGACCGAACCCGCCGGCCAGGTCAGAGAGGTTTGTCGATCCGCAGGCGGTGCAGGCGGCAATCGGTCTTCCGAAACCCGCCCTCATCACCTCTCCGCAGGCATTGCACCGAACAAGGTTGCCGCGGAAGTGGATCTGTCCTCCCTCAATCTGGAGCCGCCGACCTTCAACGATGAATTCAGCAACCTTCCTGCGGGCCGATTCGATAAGCCTCGTAAAGGTCGGTCGGGAAATTTCCATCTCCTCGGCTGCCTCAATGTGGTCGAGGCCAAGGTAATCGGTAAGCCGGAGCGCCTCAAACTCATCAAGTTCGAGCAGCTCGTCCTCGAGCATGTTCCCTGGTACGCCTGACGGCTTGAACTCAGAAAACAGCGGGGGCTGGCTGACGATTCGGTCCTTCTTCGGTCGGGACATAACACATCCTTTCGTTCTCTACCTGAAATATAATGAACATATGTTCAAATGTCAAGGCGAACATACCGCTATTCACCGTTCGTTCCATCTTCTTCTGCGATTTTTTCGGCATTGGCGACAATCCGCAGGAGAAACTCCTTAAAAAGCAGCTTCTCCTCTTCGCTGAACCCGCTCATGATCCGCTCTTCCACCCCGTTCCAGGCAGAACGCATCACAGGCAGCAGGCTGCGCCCTCTCTGTGAGACCGAGAGGAGGACAATCCGCTCATCCTCCTGACTGCGGACCCGCTCCAGTAAGCCCTTCTCCTCCATACCCTTGACCATCCGCGAGACTGCGGGGAGTCTGACATTCAGGACCGCAGCGGCGTCAATCTGCTTGATCGGACCGAATCGGGCCGTAACATCGAGAAGCCACGCCTCCCCGGGATTGATCCCGACCCCTTTAAATGCCTGATACCCCAGATCCCGAGCCTGTTTTGCCGTATGCAGCAGCATATGATATACCTGATAACCCATACCTAGCTCCTCGAAGCCGAAATTACCGTGTCATCTAACGGATGTGCGGGATTGTCATGAGCGTTTCTTCAATCGGAGCTGCATTCAGCAGCCGGGAAGTCTGATGTTCTCGCACTTTTTTTACTGGCTCTACAGCAGTATACCACAGGGATGATTAACCTGTTAATACATCTGCAGGACTGTCAGCCTGTCGTCCTGCCCCGACCCATTTCAAAGAATGCTGAACGGATATGGGCATCCTGGCATCCCCGCCAATCCTTGTCTCGGTTCTCGGATTTGAACATCTGCGTCATCCAGCCGACATTCTCCGCTATTCT
>CAYSRK010000350.1:0-2133 GCA_964433385.1 uncultured Spirochaetales bacterium | reverse complement strand
GGGACATGGCGGCTCAGGAAGAAGATGCGCATCCCGAGAGTCTCGAACATCGTCAGCGGCTCATCCGTACCGGTAAGCGCGCCGAGAATCTCGGTATGTCCGATGTGCGGCACTCCGGCAGCCTGGAGGGATTCCTTGTTTATCGGGCCGGTAACGAGACCGTCCGCAATTCCCGCTGCAATAAGTTCCGCTGCAGTTTCAATATAGGCATAGGCGGCCCTTCCGCAGCGCTCATCAACCGTTCCGTAAGGAACAGCGGAGGATCTGAAGACCCCGCAGTCGTAGAAGAACGGCCCCTCCCCGTCTCCTGAGACCGCCTCAGCAAGCGTTTGCCGGTCAGTGAAGACCGGAATTTCCCACCCTGTCCCGATCGCGGAAGCTGCGGCCTGAAAGACCGGCAGGTCACCGATTATGACCAGGAAGCACCCGCCCGGGCGGCCGAGAAGCGCCTTGATGATAATTTCAGCCCCGATACCCGCCGGGTCCCCGGCGGTTACCGCCAGCACCGGTTGCGCACCCATCACTGCAGCCTCCCTCAAGCAGAACGGAGAAGACTAGGAACCGCTGCCCTCCTTTCCCCTGTTTCAGTTTTACCCTATCCGGGCATCATTATCAAGGATGTTCCTCCCCGCTGCCCTCACGTTGCGCGTGCCGGGCAAGGACCTTCTGCTCAAGCGTCCGCTTGTACTCACCCCTGATAGGGTAGAAGCAGAGAATAATCACCGCCGCTATGTAGGCGATGCCGGGTATCAGGCCCGTGTAGATCCGGATACCGAGCAGGGCAGACTCCGGCTGGTCGAGGTAGATAAGGCCGTTGTTCGCCTCCCGGGTGATGAATCCGGTGCTTTCAAGGATAAACGGGGGTATTGCCAATGCCAGCGACTGGGCCGGTTTGGTCAGCAGCGCGTTGGTTCCGAAAAAAGCCCCCTCCCTACGCTGTCCGGTGCGAAGCTCATCCTCGTCTATGGTCTGCGACAGCAGGACGTAGGTCAGGGCTTCAGGTCCGCCCATCCCGAAACCGGCAAGGATTAACGAGAGGGGGATGAGGGGAATCGGCATGAAGAGCATCGACAGCAGTCCCGCGGCCCCCATACCCAGATAGAGCTGCTGGGTTCCCAGAACCCCGAGCCGCCTTCTCAGCGGTCCCGCAGCTGCAATTCCTGCCACCATGGGAATAATGACAGAGAGCATCAGTACAATCCCGTTTATCTTCACCAGGTAGTCGGCCAGGTAGAAGACCGCTCCCATGAGAATCGTCTGCACCAGGATGCGCATAAAGTTGGCTGCTATCACAATGAGGGCTGATGTGCTTGAGAAGGTGAAGCTGAGGTACTCCCGGAAGGTGATGCTCCGCTCCCCCTCCCGCAGCAGCGGACGTTCCTTCACCTTATAGGAGAGGAGGAAGAGAAAGGAGGAGCCGATAAGGCCTACGGCCAGCAGCGCCAGGCGCATCGCAAGAAGAGCGCCTGCCCCGCTCCCGGTCGGTCTGAAGAGCTGGGGCACAATAAATCCCAGGGCGAATCCGAGGAGGTTGGCAAAGGCGGTTGCCGCCTGCAGGGCAGCCCGATCATCCTCGTATTCGGATATCTCAGGCAGCAGCGCCGACTGCACCAGCCCGATTATGGTGAAGCAGGTATCATAGAGCAGCATTGAGATCAGCATCCAGGCAAAAAGCCCCCCCTCAGATGCCCCGTAGGGCACCATCCAGACGAGCACAAAGGTCAGTGCCAGAAAAGGGGCGGTAAACCGGAGATAAGGAATTCTGCGCCCCCGCTTCGAGCGGGTGCTGTCGGTAACAAAACCGAACAGGGGATCGTTTACCGCATTCCAGACTGCATAGAGCAGTGAAACAATCGAGATCCAGCGGGCGCTGAGGCCAAGGTAGTCCTGGTAGAAAATCGGGAGGGTGGATCCGAAAATCCCCCCGATCATAGCCAGTCCCATCGATGCCAGCCCCCAGTAGAGCAGGAGCATCCGGGGAATTCGCCGTAACCGAGCCGCCATACAGTTCCTCCTCGCATGTGACCGGTTGCATTACGGGTAAAAAAAACCAGCCACCGGTATCAGTGTGCGGTACGCTCTCTATCATGCAGACAGATCTGCGGTTTGTCAACTGAAACTTCCTTCCACCTG
>CAYSRK010000349.1:0-3118 GCA_964433385.1 uncultured Spirochaetales bacterium | reverse complement strand
CCCGGGAAACCATCGTGAAGTCACGCACTGCGCAGGAAATGTGCTCCTGCACCCCAGCGTTTTGGGCGTGTGAGAGCGTAGACTGGACCGCCTTCGGATCACTGTCCCACGCGAATATCGGGGGAATGGAGGCCGCAGCGGCCTGTGAGCGGGCGCGTGCCTCATCGAGCAGCCGCTTCCAGAGTTCCGGATCATGCCCCTTCCACCGGATGCAGGCATAGCTCTCCTGGTGCAGCAGCCCGGGAGCCGTATCGCCGGCCATAAGTGCAGCCTCGATCGGGATAGTTCCCGAACCGCAGAACGGGTCAAGGAGAACTTTCCCCTCCTCGGCAGCCTTCATCCAGCCGGAGCGGAGCAGCAGCACCGCAGCGGTATGTTCCTTCATCGTTACCGCCGAGCCGCTTTTACGGTAGCCTCTGCGGTGCAGACTCTCCCCGGTCAGATCAATATAGAAATAGACATAGATACCATCGACATGCACATGGACACGCAGATCCGGATTCTCCGTATCGACCGAGGGCCGGGCATCGTGGATTTCCCGCATCTGGTCGGCAATCGCATCCTTGACCTTCAAGGCGGCATACCGGCCGTCGCGCAGCCAGCGGGAGTTGCGGACCGTGGCATAGACGGCGAAACGGGTATCGGGAGTCAGATGTTCGAACCAGGGTACCGCCATGGCACGGTGGTGCAGCTGATCTCCGGACTCCACCCCCTCCGCAGTCCCGATGAGAAGCAGGAGTCGGGAAGCAGTACGCGACCAGAGGGCAAACCGGTAGGCGCACTCCAGCGACCCCTCGAATTCAACCCCGCCGGGAGCGGTTCTGACTGACTCGGCAGGCGCTCCCGCCTCCCGTGCTTCGGCTGCGGCGAGATCATTGCTGTTGGCCGCACATGCGGCAAAATAGTTCATGGAACAGTTCCTTATAACCCGGCGAGATTGAGATCCGATCATACCTCTGACGGAATTTCTGTTGCAGTATACGGCAAAGAAGAGCGGTGTGTAAACGCGAAAGAAACCGATACAGCTCAGCCGAAGGCAGCAGCAACCTCATCCCTTGGGAATGCGTAGGTTGTGCCGCATTTGTGGCAGACCAGCTCCAGAGGAAACGGTCCCTCCTCGAGAATCGACTCACGGGTCTCCGTGTTGAGTGAAGCGAGGAACTTCAGGAACCGTGAGCGCTCACAGGGGCAGAGAAACCCGACGTCCCGCACCCCGATAAACTCGGGTGAAAAGGGGGCAAAGGCAGTACGGATAAGCTCCCGCGCATCCGAGCCTCCGGCAAACCACTGTCCGATTGAGGGCATCGAGCAGGCAGCCTCCTCAACACGGTCGAGCAGCCGGTCATCCGCACCCGGCATGCCCTGGAGGAACAGTCCCCCGGCTCCGGTTATATCGCCGCGGGCATCAAACTGGATGCTGAGAAAAAAGAGCGACGGCATCTGCTCGGACTCGAGAAAGTGGTTGGCAAGATCCTTGGCTATACTTCCGTGGCGCATCATCGTCTGCCCCGTGACCGGCTGGCGCGCCCCCTCAAGCGTTCTCGTGACGCTGATGAACCCCGGCCCGAAAAAGGGAGAGACATCAAAATCCTCAAGCGGAGCCTCTACGGGAATCGGGTTCTGGTAGATATAGCCGCGTACATTACCCATCGCATCAGTCTCGACGGAAAGCCCCTTGACCGGGCCGCCGCACTCAACTGAGAGGCTGATCTGGTCGCGGCCCTTGATCATGGCGGTCAGCAGCCCGACAGCGATATAGGCGTGTCCGAGAATATAGGATTCAAGGATACCTGTCTGGTGGTTTGCCCGCATCGCGTTAATCATGCGCGAGCCGTGAAGGAGCGAGCCGCGCACTTTGCCCCCGTTGAGCAGGAAGGTGGTAATCCCGTCAGGCACGCATGCAGCCAGGTGTGTTTCCATTTGTTCAGGCAGTTTCTGCTGTATCATAATCTCTCCATTCCCGACGGTAGACTGCAGGGACTCCGATATAGCATAAAGAGATGATTATTTCAATGCGTGCGGATTGGTGCGTCTTTGTTGCAAAAATGCACACCTCTGCCCTCATATGCTGCAGCTCAGGAAGCACACACCTATTACATAGTAATTAGTGCTCATTTGTAATTATAGCAAAAGTGATAATACCCGGATAAATACCGCCAACTCCCAGCAGATAGCGGATAAAACGCCGTGTAAAAGAAACCTATCAGAGAAATTGCAGAAAATACTACACTTTTTTGAGAAATAGTTGTATAGTGAGCTAATGAGTAAATATGTTCCAGAATTACAGAAAGTTTTTATCAGTAACCTGAAACGATTCAGGAAAGCTAAGGGACTGTCACAAGCAAGACTGGCTGAACTGTGTTCTATCTCAGCCGGTTTTGTAGGGGAGATTGAAGTGGGAAGGAGTTTCCCTTCAGTCAAAACTCTGGAGAAGTTTTCCCAGATCCTCGAAGTCAAACCGTTTGAATTCTTCGTGGATCCAGATGACAGAAAGCCCTCGAGTCAGGAAGAAGTGTTGTACATTCTTGACCGGGTAAAAGACTACATCCGCTTAGCCTAGAACGTTTCTCACTGGTAAGAACGACAAAACCGCAAGCAGCTGTACAGAACCGGAGTGAAAGCTCCGGTTCTTTTTCCTTTCAGCCCATGCGAATCCGGCACCTGATACATAGTGTGAAAATTATGCGCAGTTTCAGGCTGATGTGCAGAAAACCGCCTGCCCGACAGGCGCAGAGAGCCTAAAAACAGCATAATTATTGGTACGCTTCTTGCTAATAAGCGGAGCATGAACACGAAATCAAACCTGCATGCTGAGTATCAGCACCATCTGAAACGTTCGGGCAGGCTGCTTGCCGCAGGTATCATCCTGCTTGCATGCACCCTGCCGCTGTATGCCCGGAACGGTGAAACCGCCCCTCCCACCCCTCTGCTCGAGCAGTATCGTGAAGCAGCCCTCAGTAACAGCCCGCTGCTTGCCGGCTACGAACTGCAGAAACAGGCCTCAGAGCTGCAGACAGCCCTGAGTCTCCTTGAGCAGCCGCAGAAAAGCAGTATCAGCGTCACTTCGGGAAGCCTTACAGCCTCGACTGAGGTAAGCAGCTCCGGGGAGCGGAGCGTT
>CAYSRK010000348.1:0-2556 GCA_964433385.1 uncultured Spirochaetales bacterium | reverse complement strand
TTGAAAAAGGAGGGAATAATACTAATCGGTGAAAGTCCTGTGAAGGCATTCAGTCAGGTTGTATCGGGAATAAAGTATACCCTGCTATGCGAATATGAGACTAGTAACGAAAAAAATAAACTACTGAAGGCGGACGTATTCGAACGATCTGATGAGCTGAGGATCATTCAGAAAATCACCCTTGATATTTAACTTCAACGGCTTAAAGTTTCGCGCAGTATGGAATTGTATTACGGTCTACCGGTCTTTCAGGATGTGTACAAGCTGGTGCTTCTGCTGTTCCAGTACACGACGAACCTTTCCCGTGAATACAAGTTTACGTTGGGTCAGGACATGAAGAGGGATGGCATTGTCCTGGTACGGAGCAACTACCTGGGAAACAAGGCCAAGGAGAGGGAGCAGTATTTGGAGTTCCAAAATGACTTTGAAGTGCTGAAACTTGAGATCAGATTATTGCGTATGCACAGTCGCACCATACACGTTCCCGGCTGAGCGCATTGAATTAGGGAGAATGCAGATGGAAAAGATTTTTTGTCATTTGAAAAGATTTACCTTCCTGCTCCTGACAGCCATGCTGGCGCTTGCCTTCGGCAGCTGCCAGATGGCTGCTGAACAGGAGGAGTACGGGTCTCTGGTCCTGACCGTAGGAAGTGCGGCAAGAAACATCTGGGAGCCTGATCCTGCTGACGCGGAAAACCCCTTCTTCAGGATTGCCGAGTACGGGTTCAAGCTGTCAGGACCGGACAGTGAAGTACTCACCATTGCTCCCCAGGAATCGGGAACCCTGGTTATGGACGCCCTCAGCGCGGGGAACTGGCAGATAGAGGTGTTCGGGCACAACGCGGCCGGAAAGATCGTCGCTGAACTGGAAGACCCGGAAACTATCTACATCCAGCGGGGAAAAGTTGCGGCAAAGACGCTGACCTTGCTGCCGGTTCTCTCAGGCACCGGGGAGCTGGAAGTCACGGTTGACTGGAGTGCGATATCGACAGCGACCGATGAAACCAAAAAACTTATCTATGATAACCCGAAACTGGACATAACGGTGCGGAATATCAACGATACCGACAGCCGGTATGAAGATGTTGTATGGGAACAGACCTATACGGAAACAAATCAGGCGGACTCCGCGGTGAAAACCTTCAGCATCATGCCGGTGGGCTGGTATGAGATAACTGCCAAACTCTCCTCAACCAACAGCAGTTATCAGGAGTACAGCGCAGAAAATGAGCGGCAGTACTGGCAGCGGATAGCCTTTGCCCGGATTGCGGCAGTCTCAGAAAGCACGCTCTCCCGCTGGGTTGACCCCGAGACCGTAACCACCCGGGGAACCTTTCTCATTGATGATGCGACCATGTTTGAAACCGGAACTGTCGATCTCATAATTGAAGAGGATGTAGAGCCGCTTTTCGTGGAACTCTCCTCGGATGTCGGATCACATATCACCCTTGATGCGGATGAAACCCTCGGAGGAAGCGCAACGGCTCTCTTCAGCGCAACTGAATATGCGGGAGCTTCCTACAAATGGTACCTCAACGGCATATCGGTGCAGGACGGAACGAGCAGCACCTATTCCCGCACATTCAGCAAATCAGGAAAGGACAGTGTGACTGTTGTGGTCATTGATACGCAAGCCGGCAGAATCGGAACCTCGACGATGGGTCTTACGGTCGCTCCTCCCCCCAGCGTCGAGTTTACGTTCGACGGTGACCAGTACACCCTCAATTACGGCTTGCATGCTGAGTATTTTATGAACGGCACGTACCCGACCGCTATATATTCGGGCAGCAATAACATGGATGACTTTTATCAATTTACTGCCGCCTCAGAGCTTCTCGAAGAGGAAGCATTTCTGCCAGACGGAGACTTCTCACAGACTGATTGGTTAACGGCAATGCTTAATGCCATGAACGGTGACAATGGAGCTGCGCTGACAGGTCAAATGATTGTCGATACCCAAGCTGCAGAACAAAACACAGATCTTGCAGCGGTATATTTGGGGATTAAACAGGATGGGAATATTACGATCTATCAATCATCTCAATCATCAGAGTATTGGCTGCTCGGGAGTACCGTATATACGTCGGAGGATGAGATGCTTACGGTCTCATCAGTCACCGGGAATCTGTATGCAGCAGAAGATGATAGTTACTCGAATCCGCTGTCCTTCAGCGGTGATATGACGTTCAAGCGTGAAGCTGGACCGAACTAAACAGCATCCGGAAACGGGATGGAAAGAATGAAGAAGAACATCGTGAAGCGTATTGTCGGGGCTGTCTCTCTGCTGCTGCTCGGCAGCTGCATGATCTCTGAAGACGGGGAGGGAACCCTGGTACTGAGTTTCCCTGACGGGGAGAGCAGGACAGTTATCTGGGAACCCGATGAAGAGACGATGAGCGCAGTTACCTATACCATCTCTCTCTCCGGACCTTCGGGAGAGATCACCCGCAGCCATCCTGCCGGAAGCGGCAATTTTGTCGCCGACTCCCTTCGCGCCGGACTCTACACCGTCACCCCGCCGGCCCCTGGAAGGCGGCGGGGAGGGGGGGGGGCGGC
>CAYSRK010000347.1:0-5579 GCA_964433385.1 uncultured Spirochaetales bacterium | reverse complement strand
ATATTCCGGAACCGTCGCTTGAGGATTACCGGACCTTCTGCCTGCCGGCCTACGATCTGGTGCAGCGGGGAGGCAAGCGCTGGCGTCCGCTGCTCATGGTCCTCTCAGCCGAGTCAGCCGGCGGGATCGAGGCTGCCGAGCACGCCTATCCCCTTACTCCCGTGGTGGAGTTTCCGCACACCGGAAGCCTCATCATCGATGATATCGAGGACAGCTCCGAGTGGCGGCGCGGTGAGCGGGCTGTTCACACGGTCTATGGTACCGACATCTCAATCAACGCCGGCAATCTGCTATACTTCCTGCCGACCGTTTCCCTGGAAGCCGTAAAAGTGCCTGAAAAGGTGCAAATAAGCTTATATCGTATATATTCTCGCTATATGCGCCGCGTTCACCTCGGTCAGGGGCTTGATATCTGCTGGCATCGAAACCCGACGAGCTATCCGAGGGTCAGCGACTACCTGCAGATGTGCCGCTTCAAGACCGGCTGTCTTGCCGGCATGAGCGCTGAGATGGGAACCGCTGTAGCCGGGTGGAGCCTTGAGAGAACCGGGTTCTGGGGTTCGACCGCCGAGAAGATCGGGCTCGGATTTCAGATCCGCGATGATGTGGAAAATCTCAGCTCCGGAAACCCGGGCAAGCGCAGAGGGGATGATATCGTGGAGAACAAGAAGAGCCTTCCGGTCATTCTCCATATTGAAGCCTGCCCGGAGGATAAGCAGGAGATGACTGCCCTGTTTACCGCTGCGGCCGGCAAGGGGATTGACGGAGCATCCGCTGAGATCGAGGCGGCAACAACACTTCTTGGAAAATCAGACGCGCTCGGACGTGCAGGCGAGATGGGCGATAGGATGCTCAGGGAGGCTATAGAGGAGACAGAGCGGACCTTCGCCCCCTCAGAAGCCCGGGACGAGCTGCTTGCCATGATCAGCCGTTTCATTGATTGACGGTACAGCTTGAAATACGTATCTTGAAATCGATGAAACACGATATTCTGCACAAACAGTTCCGCAGCACCTTTACAAACGTAACCCTCAAACTGATAGCGGTCAACGTGGTGGTCTTCTTCCTCACCGCAGCCGGCAGGGAGATTGTGCTCTACGGCTCGCTCATTCCCGCATATATTATCAGGAACCACTTCTACTGGCAGTTTTTTACCTACATGTTTCTCCACTCCGATATCACGCATCTGCTGTTCAACATGCTCGGACTCTTCTTTTTCGGATCCCAGGTGGAGAAGCGGATCGGCAGCAGGGAGTTTCTGCTCTTCTACCTGCTCATCGGAACACTGGCAGGCGTTTTCTCCTTCTTCGTCTACGTCCTGACGGGAAACTACGCAGTCATCCTTCTCGGCGCTTCCGGGGCGGTCTACGGAGTCCTGCTCGCCTTTGCAGTCTTTTTTCCCTTCGCCCGCATCTTTGTTTTCGGCGTTCTGCCGGTTCAGGCTCCGGTGCTTGTCGTAGTCTATACTGCAATTGAACTGTTCAGCCAGCTTTCAGGCGCGAATTCACGGGTTGCCCATCTGACTCACCTGGCCGGATTCGGCTTCGCCTACCTCTACATCTATATCAGGATGCAGATCAATCCTCTTGAAGTATGGCGCCGCACCCGGCGCTGATGCGCTTCATACCCGCTGCTCCAGCGTTGCGCGGATGCGCGCGAACCCTGTTTTAATCACATCATAGATCAGAGCAATCTTCTGATCGTGGTGGATGAATGCGGACTTCATGGCGTTAAGCGTGATCCGTTCAAGATCGTTGAGCTCAAGCCCGAAACACTCGGCGGCTATCTCCATCTCCCGGGTGAGGGTTGCTGCGCTCATCAGGCGATTGTCGGTGCTGAGAAAAACCCGAAAATTGTTGCGGTAGAAGAGGATGAACGGATGTTCCTCGTAGCTCTCCGCTGCCCCGGTTCCGACATTTGAGGAGAGACACATCTCAATCGGGATACGCCGGTCGCGGATGTAGTGGGCAAGGGAGCCCATCTTTTCAATCCTGGTCCCGTGGGCGAAGATGTCCTCTGTCAGCCGGGTTCCGTGCCCTATCCGGTGAGCTCCGCAAATCTGAATCGCCTGCCAGATGGACTCGATCCCGAAGGACTCACCAGCGTGGATGGTAATGTTGAAGTTGCGGTTGCGGATGTACTGAAATGCCTCAAGGTGCTTCTTGGGAGGGTGCCCGCTCTCATCACCGGCGAGGTCGAAACCAACAACTCCGCGATCGCTGAAGGCGACGGCCAGTTCAGCGATATCGAGTGATATTTTCGGGTCCTGGTTCCGCATTGCGCAGAGGATCAGGCCGTACTCCATCCCGGTTGTGCGGCGTCCGCGCTCAAGCCCCTGGAGGACGCTCGCAACAATTTCCTCAAGGTTCATCCCGCCTGCGGTATGAAGAACTGGGGCAAACCTGATCTCGGCGTAGACGACCTGCTCAGCTGCCAGATCGATTACCGCCTCGTAGGCGATACGCTCAAGGGATTCTCTGCTCTGCATGACTGCAACGGTGACGGCGAAGGTCTCCAGATAAAGAGGCAGGCTCTTGCGGTGCGCCCCGCGGTGAAACCAGGAGAGAAGCTTCTGCGGGTTCTTTTCCGGCAGTTCGATCCCCTCCTGTTCGGCGATATCGATGATCGTCTCAGGCCGGAGGCCGCCGTCAAGGTGGTCGTGAAGCTCCACCTTAGGTATCTTCTTAATGATCTCTTTGGTAATCATGCCCCCATAATACCCTATCAGGGGGGAGAATAAAAGGGAGATTCCTCATACTCATGAACGAGAAGGGGCCCTTTTCACAGTTCTTATCGGACGCTACAATGGGGCCTTGGGAGGATTGATCATGAACGTATATGAAGCAGTCAGGACAAGAAAGAGTGTCCGGTCATTCAGTGCCAGGGCAGTGGAACCGGAGAAGATAACCCGCATGCTCGAAGCGGCTCGCCTTGCCCCCTCGGCAAAGAATCTCCAGGAGTGGCGCTTTGTGGTAGTTACCGACGCTCAGGTAATCTCCCGGGTCACGGCGGAGGCGGCAGGGGCCTACAGCTTTGCAGCCGAAGCTCCGGTCCTTATCGTGGTATGCGCCGTCACCGACAAGGGGTTGATGAGCTGCGGCCATTCCCGTTATGCCGTCGACTGTGCGGCGGCGGTAGATCATCTTATGCTTGCTGCGGTTGAGGAGGGGCTCGGAACCTGCTGGATCGGCGGCTTTCAGCAGAAGCCGGTTAAACAGCAGCTGAACATACCCGAAGAAGTGGAGGTCTTTGCCCTGCTTCCCGTTGGCTATCCTTCCGATCCTGCTCCCGTGCAGAAGCGGCGTAAGGCCTTTGGGGAACTGGTATACTACAATTCCTGGAGTACGATTACGTGATACAATAATTACGTTATGGTGTATTTTGGGATGTAGAAATGGTTGAATCCGGTATCGGTGCAGGTTCCCCGATACCCTGACGGTAGCGGGTCCGGTACCGGCTCGGAGCGCAGCCGGTGTACTGCTTGAATACCCTGCTGAAGTGAAATTCACTGTAGAAACTCAACCTGGCGGCAATCTCCTTGACCGAAAGACTGGTCCCGGCGAGCATCGCCCCAGCGGCCTCGACCTTAAGCCGGGTGTAGTACTTCATGGGAGTTGTTTTCATCCGACGACGGAAGAGCCGGATGAAATAGGCTTCGGTAAGCCGCAGCCGTGAGGCTATGTCGCTGAGGGTAAGTGAACCCATGACGTTTTTCTGCATGTAGCGCAGCGCCCGTTCAAGGTGGACGCTCTCCTCCCTGCCATAGGAGGTGGGCTCGCCTTCACTGAGCTGGTAAAGAAACGAGATAAGCTGATGAACGGCAGAACTGCGCAGATTGGCGTTTGCAGACATCCCCTTCTCCCGCAGTTCCTCAAAGAAGAATCGGTAGCTCGTGCCGATGGAAATCCCGGCGTCCTGCTGTATTCCCCGCCGCAGCAGCGCGGTGATCTCCGTCTCCTGTGAATCGACGGAAAACAGTACTGCATAGTAGGTTATCGGGCTGCCGCTGTCCTGCGCCCTGATCGTGTGACGGATCTCGGGCGAGGTGATGAACAGTGTCCCGGGAGTGATCGAGAAGACCGAGGCGCCGTTTTTAAAGCTCCCGGATCCCTGAAGGAAGTAGTGCAGCTCGTACTCATCGGCTCCGTGGGCATGGTCTCTTCCATGCCAGCGGATCTCCTCCTCATCCTTCATCTGGTAGACGAATACTGCGTCGATGATATGCATGATGTCAATTATATGCATCTCTTATCAATTTTGTCCATTGCGCTGAAGGCGGGACGGGATGACAATAAGAGGGTATCCTGAAGGGCAGGAGGCATGTATGAAGACAGCGGTCGGAATCGATATCGGGACGCAGAGCACAAAGGTCATATTCTACGACTGGGAGAGACGGGAAGTTGCTGCCGAAGCTTCAGCTCCGCATCAAATGATCAGCCGGGACGACGGCACCCGGGAGCAGGATGCCTCCTGGTGGGTTGCGGCGGTCCGTACCTGCTTTGCGGCCGTGCCTCCGGAAATACGCGCAAGCGCAGCAGCGGTGGGAGTATCGGGCCAGCAGCACGGATTCGTTCCTGTCGATGGCGACGGCAGGGTACTGCGGCCGGTCAAGCTCTGGTGTGACACCTCCACCGCCGCCGAGTGCGCCCAGCTGACCGGTGCCTACGGGGGTGAAGAGAGGCTGCTTGAGGGGCCCGGTAACCTGATACTGCCCGGATACACCGCATCGAAAATCCTCTGGCTGAAAAACAGGCACCCGGAGCTCTATGCCGCTATGAGGACGATCCTGCTTCCCCATGATTATATCAACTTCTACCTGACCGGCGAGTACACCATGGAGTACGGAGATGCCTCGGGCACGGCGCTGCTCGATGTCGTCACCCGTACCTGGGACAGGGAGCTGCTGCATGCCCTCGATCCTGAACGGGACCTGCTTTCCCTGCTCCCGAGATTGCTTGCAGCCGGGGAGCCCGCCGGGTTCGTTACCGAAGAAAGGGCGGCGGAGCTGGGCATTCCGGCCGGAATTCCTGTTTCCGCCGGCGGCGGGGACAACATGATGGGGGCAATCGGGACGGGCACCGTTGAGGACGGATTTCTGACGGTGAGCCTCGGAACCTCCGGAACCATCTATGGTTATTCAGACCGGCCGATAGTTGATCCGCAGGGGTATCTGGCTGCCTTCTGCTCCTCAACAGGCGGATGGCTCCCGCTGTTGTGCACCATGAACTGCACGGTGGCATCGGAGGAGACGAGAAGGCTCTTCGGGCGCGAGCTTGCAGAGTTTAACGCGGAGGCGGCGAAAGCCCCGGCCGGTGCCGAGGGGGTGATCATGCTGCCCTACTTCAACGGGGAACGGACTCCCAACTTCCCCAACGGGCGGGCCTGCATTCTCGGCTGCACCGGGGCTACGATGAACGAGCGGAATATTGCGCGGGCGGCTATGGAGTCAGCGATCCTGGGGCTGAAGATGGGACTCGATTCCTTCCTGCGGCTCGGATTCACCCCTGTTGAGGTACGGCTTATCGGCGGGGGGGCGGAGGCTCCCCCCCGGGGGGGGAATGGAGGCGAGGGCTTTTGAC
>CAYSRK010000346.1:0-13600 GCA_964433385.1 uncultured Spirochaetales bacterium | reverse complement strand
GTGCCCGGGCCCTCCGGCTGGCTTGTCAGCCGTGTCCGCCATATCGCCGAGAAGTACAAAACCTATGCCGGACTTGACGCATGCATGGCCAACCTTATGCGTCCGGCCATCTACGGCGCCTACCACCATATCAGCGTCCCCGGCAAGGAGGACGGACCCCGAAAGGTCTACGACGTGACCGGTTCGCTGTGTGAAAACAACGACAAGTTTGCCGTTGACCGCGAGCTTCCCGAGCTTGAACCCGGAGACCTGGTCGTAATCCACGATACCGGAGCCCACGGGTATGCCATGGGGTTCAACTACAACGGGAAGCTGCGCTCAAGCGAACTGCTCCTGCAGGAGGACGGCAGCGTGAGGCTTATCCGCAGGGCTGAGACGCTCGAGGATTACTTCGCCACGCTCAGCTTCCAGCCGCAGACGCTCTCAGCATCTACATCCTGAACAGCATATCCTCGTAGGAAGGGTATGTCCAGTGATTCTTGTCAGTGAGCTTCTCGAGTGAATCTCCTTCGAATCTGAGCTCCGCCATTGCAGGAACTACCCGGGAGAGGTAAGTCTGGGCCTGCGCCCCGATATCGTGTTCGAGAGAGAGCGCAGCAGCTATCTCGGCTTCAAGCTCGCCGGTGCGGCTGAGCATTCGCTCAATGAGCTGCGATACCGACCCGGCGAGGGAGAGGAGTCCCGGACTGCTTATACTGAGCTCTTTCTGGGCTGCAATGGATTTCAGCAGCTCTGTCAGATAGCGGTTGGCAGCCGGCACGATGAGCCTTCTTGCCATCTCCACCATCACCCCGGCTTCGATATTGATCTGTTTGCTGTAGGTTTCAAGATAGATTTCAAGCCTTGATTCGAGTTCACTGCGGGTAAATACCTTCTGGCGCTCGCAGAGAGCGACGCACTCATCCGTTGTCATCTGCTGCAGAGCTGATACGGTACTGGGGAAGTTCGGCAGGCCGCGCCGTTTGGCCTCCTCGATCCAATCCGCTGCATAGCCGTTGCCGTTGAACACCACCCGCCGGTGCCTGCGGTAGTATTCCTTGACAATTTCAGAAATTTCAGCGAGCACATCATCAGAGTCCTCGATCCTGGCCGAGAACTCATCAAGCACGTCCGCAACTGTGGTGTTGAGCATGACATTCGGTCCAGCAAGCGACTGGGAGGAGCCGACCATCCTGAATTCGAACTTGTTGCCGGTAAAGGCGAACGGTGAAGTCCGATTGCGGTCGGTAAGGTCCTTGGGGAAGTTCGGCAGGGTTGTCACCCCGATCTCGAGACTGACTCCGTCGCGTTTTATGAAGGTCCGTTCATCCGCAAGCGCATCAAGAATATCGCTGAGCTGTTCACCGAGAAATATCGAAATAATTGCCGGTGGAGCCTCCTGGGCCCCCAGGCGGTGATCGTTGCCTGAGTTGGCCGCCGAAAGCCGCAGATAGGGGGCGTACCGGTCAACAGCCGTGACGACTGCAGTGAGGAAGAGCAGAAACTGGGCGTTGTCTTCAGGACTCTCTCCCGGCTGCAGGAGGTTGATTCCGTCGTCGGTTGAAAGGGACCAGTTGTTGTGTTTGCCTGAGCCGTTGATTCCGGCAAAGGGTTTTTCATGAAGAAGGGCGACGAGTCCGCGGCGCTTTGCAACGGCTTTAATCATCTCCATGACCAGCTGATTGGTGTCGGTCGAGATATTGGCCGAGGAAAAGATGGATGCGATTTCAAACTGGTTCGGAGCGACTTCATTGTGCTGGGTTTTTGCCGATATTCCCAGGCGCCAGAGTTCGTAGTTCAGTTCGTGCATGAAGTGGGCGATTCTCTCCTTGATTGCACCGAAGTAGTGGTCGTCAAGTTCCTGTCCTTTTGCACTCATGGTGCCGAAAACGGTCCTGCCGGTCAGCAGCAGGTCAGGCCGCTTGAGGTAGAGCGACTCATCGACGAGGAAGTACTCCTGTTCAGGCCCTACCGTCGGGGTAACCCGTCTGGTCTCCGTGTTGCCCAGGGCTCGCAGAAGTCTGAGGGCTGCCCGATTCACTGCCTCCATCGAGCGCAGCAGCGGTACTTTCTTGTCGAGCGCCTCTCCATTGTACGAAACAAAGGCTGTAGGAATGGTCAGGGTTTTAACCCCATTGAGGTCTTTGATGAAAGCCGGCGAGGTCGTGTCCCAGGCGGTGTAGCCACGGGCTTCAAAGGTGGTTCTCAGCCCCCCGTTGGGAAACGATGAGGCATCCGGCTCACCCTGAATAAGCTCCTTGCCTGAGAACTCAAGCAGAAGCGTACCGTCGGAATTAGGGCTGATGAACGAATCGTGCTTTTCTGCCGTCAGACCGGTAAGCGGCTGGAACCAGTGGGAAAAGTGGGTAGCCCCGCGTTCAATGGCCCAGTCCTTCATCGAGTTGGCGACGATCTCGGCAATCTCCTTGGTGAGCGGCATCTCACCGGCCTGGACCCTTTTTACCGCCCGGTAGATATCGGAGGGCAAGCGTTCCTTCATCACTGCGTCGGAGAAGCAGTGCTCACCGTAGATTTCGGTCAGAGGCTTCTGGGAAAAGTCAATACAGACGCTCATAGGTATGCTCCTTAGGATCATGCGTTGTTCTGTATTATATTCAGCAAAGACCATGCCAATATATGTAAATGGGCAGCATGAATGTGCTTGTGCTGTTGTTAACTATCGATAAAGCAGATAATAACATAATTCTGAATGTATGAATCCCTAAATGATCTAAAAGACGCAGAGTTCGAAAGAGAAGTACTCAACATACATAATTGTAGGAACGTTATCAGTATACCTACATGTGTGTAGGATCTATGTGCTTACCCTGATTTGTATTTCTGTGTATCAATCCGGTATTTGTCCACCCTCAGGCCCATGATCCGTTCGGATATGCCGAGAGAGCGGGCAGCTTTGGCTCGGTTTCCGCGGGATGATTTGAGCGCGTCGGCTATAAGATCCCGTTCGAGGTCATCGATGGCCTGCTGCAGAGCGGAGGAAAACTCGGTGTTGGAGGACTCGGCAGACTGCAGGCTCGGGGGCAGGTGAAAGCTGTGGATGACCTCATCTGTGCTCAGCAGAACAGCCCGTTCAATGCAGTTCTCAAGCTCACGTACGTTTCCGGGCCAGTGGTAGCTCATAAAGAGGTCAATTGCGGCGCTGTTTATCCGTTTTACGCTGCGATGGTTGCGGCGATTGTACTTTTCGATGAAGTGATCGCAGAGCAGAATGATATCGCTTCTGCGTTCCCGCAGGGGCGGGATATGGATCGGAAAGACATGCAGGCGGTAGTAGAGGTCCTCTCGGAAGGTACCCCGCTCAATCTCCTGTTCGAGATTCCTGTTAGTAGCGGTAATGAGGCGGACATTGACTTTGATAGTCCGCGTGCCGCCGACACGCTCAAATTCCTGCTCCTGCAGAACCCGCAGCAGCTTGACCTGCATTGATACCGGCAGTTCCCCGATTTCGTCAAGAAAGAGCGTTCCTCCGTCTGCAAGCTCGAACCTGCCTTTCCGTTCCGAGACAGCGCCGGTAAAAGCCCCCTTTTCATGGCCGAAGAGCTCGCTCTCAATAACGCTCTCAGGGAGGGCGGCGCAGTTGACCTTGATGAAGGGCTTCCGCGCTCTGTAGCTGTTGTAATGGATTTCCTGGGCAACAAGCTCTTTTCCTGTTCCGCTTTCGCCCCGGATCATGACAGTCGCTTCACTCCTGCAGACCTGACCGATCAGATCAAAGCACTGCTGCATCGACTGCGAGGTTCCAATGATGTTCGCCGGTTTGAAGCGCTCCCGCAGCTCCTGAAGCAGCCGATCGTTTTCCGCCTGCAGCCGCTGCTTCTCTTCAATGATCTCCTGTCTCAGCTTTACTGCCCGCGCTATCATGGATGAGATGATGGAAAGCAGCTGGATGTACAGATCAAGGTCCATGTCGGTATCGTTGCGGCAGGTGACGTTGAGCGTACCGATCGTGATATTGCCGATTTTAACCGGGACCGAGAGGAAGGCAGTTCTGTGGGGGCAGTTCTCCTGGAGCTCCGCCCCGGTGCGGTTAATCAGTCCGGGTTCTGCGGCAGCATCGGGAATGATGATCGGTTTTCCTGTTTTGACGACCTGGCCGGTGATTCCCTCTCCGAGCTGGTAGCGTCCCCGCTTCTGCTGGCTCTCCGTCAGTCCGTAGGAGGATTCAATCATAATTTCATGGGTGTCGCGGTTGAGCAGAGTGATCGCGCCGCGCAGCATTGGCGTATGTCGGGAGATAGCGGTGAGGATCGGATGGATGATCTGGCCGAGGTCTTCGGAGCTGTCAAGGATCCGGCTTACGGTCAGGAGCAGTTTGAGCTCTTCACTGCCTTGCTTCATGAAAAAAAGATACAGTAATGTAGGAAATTGTGCAATCCCTGCGGAGGCGGAAGTTGCTCTCAGCCGGAGAGACGGCTGCGCAGCCGCGCAAAGTAGTCTGATGCTGAGGCGGCGTCAACCTCCGCTTCAGCTTTGCCGAGCGTGATCAGCTCCTTCGGAAGCTCATCGAGAAATCGGGAGGGAACGGACTCCCTCTGCTCCCGCATCACCTTTCTCATCCTTGAGCTTGTTATGTGCAGACGCTGTTTTGCCCGGGTTATCGCGACGTAGAACAGCCGCCGCTCCTCTTCTATGACCTCCTGCACCCGTTCTGCGGCCTCTTCAACAGCCCGCCGGTGGGGGATGATGTGATCCTCGGCTCCGGCTAGGAATACGGTATGGAATTCCAGCCCCTTGGCCGCGTGGATCGTCATCAGGCTGACTTTGCCCTGCTCCTGATCAGGCTCCTGCTTCCCTTTGAGCGAGACGGAACGAAGAAAACCGAACAGATTCGCCTCTTCCTGCCCGGACCTTTCCTCCCAGTCGCCGATCATGCTGATAAAGATCTCGATATTTCTCATCTTCCATGTGACGAGCGCATCATTGTCGGGATGTTCGGCGGCGAGGTGCATCCGGTAGCCGATTTCATTGACCATCGCCGATACTGCCGCATCCAAGGGTCCGCTGCCGAGCAGCTGCTTCCGATAGGTGCTGAGCAGGCTGATGAATTCGCTGATATGCGCGAGCACCGAGGGCTTGAGCTGCGGATCAGGGTTTTGGCTGATCATCTCCATGGCTTTGAAGAGCGAACAGCTGTTTTGGGCGGCTGCGGACTTGATGTGCTCTAAAGTCACGCGCCCTATGCCGCGCCGGGGCGTGTTCAGTATCCGCAGGATACTGATATCATCATGGTGATTGGCAGCAGCCCGCAGGTAGGAGATGACATCCTTGATTTCCCGGCGCTGAAAGAAACTCTCTCCTCCGGAGACCTTGTACGGAACAGACCCGGCAAGCAGGGCGCGCTCAATTGTCGTGATCAGACTGTTCGTCCGCACAAGGATGCCGAACTGGTCATAGCGCAGCCGCTCCCGCTGGGAGAGCTCCCTGATAGTATCGCAGATATAGTCAGCCTCCTGCTGTTCGTCTTCCGGGTAGGTGAGCACGAGAGAGCCCGAATCCGTACTGCTGGTCCACAGACGCTTTTCCTTACGGTTGCTGTTGCGGGTAATCAGGGAGTTGGCAGCTGAGAGGATGGAGCCTGCCGAGCGGTAGTTCTGTTCCAAGGCGATAAGGCGGCACTCGGGAAAATCGCGTTCAAAGTTGATGATGTTGCGGTAGTCAGCACCCCTCCAGGAGTAGATCGACTGGTCGTCATCGCCTACTACGCAGATATTCCGGTGCACGGCAGCCAGCTCCTTGACAATATGATACTGCTGCAGGGAGGTATCCTGGAACTCATCGACGAGTATGTAGCGGAAACGGCTGCGCAGGGCGTGGAGAACCTCCTCATGGGAGGAGAACAGCTGCAGGGGGAGCATGATCAGATCGTCAAAATCAACGGCGTTGTAGAGTCTCAGGTGGGTCTGATACTCCTGAAAAATCCGCTCTGAAAGGATTCGCACATCATCTCCGGCTGATCCGCTCTTCCTTTTCGATACCGCGTTCTCAAGGGCGTACAGGTCTGTCTTCTGCGCATCAATATGCAGTTCCGCAAGTACCGTGCGGAGCATGGCGCGTTTATCCTGCTGATCGTAGACGGTAAAACCCGGTTCGTACCCGAGCAGCGGCCCGTACCGCTTGATCACCGAAAGACCGAATGCGTGGAAGGTGGAGGCGGTAAGCTCTTTCAGGTCCCGTCTGGTGACCTCCGCTATGCGGCCAGCCATCTCCTCGGCAGCTTTGTTGGTGAACGTCAGCGCAAGTATCTGCGAAGGGGATATCCCCTGCTCGAGCATATAGGCGATCCGGTAGGTGATCATCCGCGTCTTTCCGGAGCCGGCCCCGGCAATGACGAGCGATGGTCCCTCCACTGCAGCCGCTGCTGCAGCCTGTTCCCGGTTAAGCTGTGACAGGAGATGAAGAGCCATAGGTGCAGACCTCGTATTCAGGTGTCAGTGGGGCTGAGAAGATTTGATGAACAGCGACCAGGATCCTTTGCCGGCGAGAAGAATCGCCGAAATGATCAATCCCGAGATCACGACCCCGCCTACTGCAGCGAGAATCGTTTTCCTGCGGTTAAGCCCCAGTATCCAGGCGCCGAGGGTGCCGGTATAGGCTCCGGTAATGGGCAGCGGAACCGCTATGAACAGCATCACCCCGATATAGCCGAAACGGGCTACCTTAGGTTCCAGTTTCCTGCGCGCCCGCGATACCGTCCGCTCAAAAATGCTGCGGTAGATGCCGATCCGGTAGAAGAGCAGATGGAGGGTGTCGAGGAAGAGAAACACCAGGGGAGCGACGAGAGCGTTGGCGATGACAGCTGCACCGTAGGCTGCAGCGAGAGGGACACCGTTGAAGTAGGCGTAGGGTATGGCACCCCTCAGCTCTGAAATGGGAAGAAGTGAGAGAAATAGTGTCGTAAGAATGACCGAAGCGCTCATCAGGTTCTCCTCTTCTGTTCAATAGTGACAGCATCGGCCGGACATACTTCATGGCAGCAGAAGCAGCGGATGCAGATGCTGTAGTCTACCGCGATTGAGGACTCAGTGTCATCAGCGTACTGCAGAGCCTTTGCCGGACAGATAGCTATGCAGCGTCCGCAGCCGATACAGTGTTCAGAACTGAATACCGGTACTGCTGAGGGAATCGATCGTCTGAAGCGGTTCCTGATAAACCCGATCCCGGTGCGCAGGAGAGTCGGTTCCCGTTCCTGTTCAATTCTGAGAAAGGACTCCTTCCTGAACTCTTCAGGGCGGGAGAGCACAAATTCGATGGCGGCAATTCCCTCCTGTGAGAGAAGACCCCGCTTCATCGCCTGATGCAGCAGGGGAATTGATCCAGGTGAGCAGCCCATGATATAAGCTGCCGTGCAGTGGAGGGCGAGACTGTCGGCTGAGGCGAGAAGGTGCCCCATATAGACCGGGGAACCGCTGTTCGGCCCGGGACCCTCCATGGCAATGACGGCGTCCATGAGGGAGAAGGCGGGAGCGATGCAGGAGAGGAGGTCGAGCAGCATATCGGCAAACCCGCTGCGGTCGGGAAAGCGCAGATGGTAGGGACTCTTTGCCAGTCCCGGGATAAGACCGAAGAGGTTTTTCACCGCGCCGGTCATGTACATAAGCTGATGGGTCTTCATCTTCGGCAGAGAAATGATCAGGTCAAACTCCCGAATCGCATGGGTGACGGTAAAGGAGCGGCTTTTGCTCCGGTCGGGGGTGGTGATCTTCATCGTTTTTTCCGAGAAGTCAATCCAGGGAGTACCGGTTTGTTCGCAGACGGAGCGCAGTCCCGATTTGCGGCCGTTATTGCCGGACAGGGGGAGTGCAGGTGAGTCACCCGCGGCAGGTTCTCCGCCCTGCTCCCTGACGAAGCGGATCATGGCTGAGAGGATCTCCGGGTGGGTGGTTACCGCCCGCTCAGGGGGAACGTCTGAGAGCATGTTGGGTTTAAGCAGCACCCGCTTTCCGCGAACATCGGGAAAAGCGGAGCTGAGACAGGCGGTTTTCACCGCTGCATACACAGTCTCCGGATCATATGACGGACAGGCCTGGACGGCTACGACTGGCTGTAACAACGGATTCTTTCCTCCTCGGGAGTATCCTCCCGCCTGATCGCTCAGGCGGCTGCATCAGACTACCCGATAATTCATCATTTGTCATGCCGCCTGCAGGTGTGCGGCGGGATAATTCTTCGAAAAGCCTCATCAGCAACCTCAGCACGGTGAGTGTAGGGCAGAGTGAACAATCTATCTGTCATAGCGGATCGGGTTCTCTTTCTTGACATGCCGGTGTAAAGTGCACTAGAGTTCCGGTATGAAAAATGACAGCGCATCTGTGCGGAACACCCCTTCAGTCGTGTTTGACCTGGACGGAACCCTGTTGAACACCTTACATGACATCGCCCGTTCATTCAATCGAATCCTGGGATCCCATGGTTTCCCCATACACCCGGTTCATGAGTACCGCCGGTTTGTCGGCAGAGGGCTGATGAACGCGCTTATCAAATCCCTCCCGCCCGATCACGGTCTTGACGAGATGCGTCTTGAAAAGCTTCTCACCGAAATCACCGCGGTCTATGCGCAGGATCCTGCTGCGGAAACTGTACCCTATCCCGGGATGCATGACCTGCTGCGCAGACTCAACCAGGCCGGCATTCCCGTTGCTGTCCTCTCAAACAAAGACCATGCGCTGACGGTTCCCATCACTGCTGCCTGTCTCCCCGATATTCTCTTTTCAGAGGTCCGCGGGAGTATTCCGGGGAGACCGCTTAAACCCGACCCGGAATCGGTTCTTGAAATAATCCGCAGTCTCGGCTCTGAACCCGGGATGACGATCATGGTGGGCGATTCCCCCGTTGATTTCCAGACTGCCGAACGCGCGGGTATGAAACCGCTGCTGGTGGGCTGGGGATTCAATACGCCGCAGGAGCTCCTGCTGGAGGGATGCAGTCCCGTGATTGAAACAGCCGGAGATCTTGAGCAGAGACTCTTTTCTCTGCTCGAATCCCGAAGCTGAAACTATATGGACGATATAAGGAGTACCGGTGAATATGAATACCCATGATGTGGAACAAGCTGTGCAGGAGTACCTTCTGCAGGAGACGGATGAGCATTTCACCTCTGAGCTGAGGCAGCTCGTCAGCGAGAACCGGGATGAGGAGCTGTACGACAGGTTCTATACCGGACTCGCCTTCGGCACCGCAGGCATGCGCGGAGTAATCGGCGGGGGATTTAACCGCATCAATCCCCTGATCATCCGCAAGGTCACCCAGGGGCTTGCCTTATACCTGCGTGACGTGCACGGAGATACCCCTGTCCGGGTTGCCGTAGCCTACGATTCACGCAACTACTCCTCTGATTTCGCCCGGGCAGCTGCGGGAGTTCTCTGCGGCAACGGGATTGCAGTAAGCCTCTACGACTCGATTCACCCGGTGCCCATGCTCTCATTCGCAGTACGCACTCTGGACGCCGATGCTGGGATTGTCATTACCGCCAGTCATAATCCGCCGGAATACAACGGGTATAAGGTGTACTGGTCAGACGGCGCCCAGGTAATTCCCCCTCATGATCAGGGGATTGCAGCACGGGTGAAAACAGTCACCTCCGTCTCCATGATCAACGATATGAGCCTTGATGCGGCAGAAGAGCAGGGTCTGCTCCGCATCCTCGGTGATGAGTTTGATGAAGGCTATTACGCTATGGTCAAGGATACCCTCGTATACAGGGAGCTGTTCAGCGATTCGAAGCTGACCGGGGAGCATGCCATCGTCTACACCCCGCTGCACGGCTCAGGCAGCCGTCCTGTGAAGAAACTCTGCAGCGACCTCGGACTGAAGCTTCTTGTCGTCAAGGAGCAGGACAACGAGGACGGTAATTTCCCTACCGTTGCGCTGCCGAATCCCGAAGACCCCGAGGCAATGAGAATGGCCCTTGATCTTGGGCGCGAAACAGGCGCCTCCCTTGTCCTCGGAACAGATCCTGATGCAGACAGACTCGGTGCAGCCGTGCGGGATGCCGACGGTCGGTTTGTTCTCCTCACCGGAAACCAGATCGCGGCCCTGCTGTGCGATTATCTGATGAGCAGGGCTTCTGAGACCGGCGGTCGGTCCGGTCTGCCGCAGGGCAGCTACTGCGTAAAGAGCCTGGTGACGACTGACCTCGTCCGGGCAGTCGCAGAGAGTTTCGGAGCTGAGTGCATAGATACCCTGACCGGTTTCAAATACATAGCCGAGCAGATGGCTGCCGGGGAACAGGAGGGCAAAGTCTTCATCTTTGGGGCGGAGGAGAGCTTCGGTTACCTGACAAACACAAGCGTACGTGACAAGGACGCAGTATCGACGGCCGTCACCTGTATCGAGATGCTCCTGAAGTATGCCCGGGAGGGGAAGAGCGTATACGGGCGCCTTCAGGAACTCTATGCTCTCCACGGCCGCTATGATGAGTCGGTTGTTTCCAAAACGCTTGCCGGAGCGAGCGGACTGGAGAAAATCAGCGCAATCCTTGAATCGGTCAGAAACAGTCCTCCCGCTGAGTTCGGCGGCATGAAGGTGACCGGTTTTATTGATCTTGCAGAAGGAACGGCCGGGTTTCCGAGGTCGAATGTGATCATTCTTCAGCTTGAAGGGGGGAGCAAGGTCGTGCTGCGTCCGAGCGGAACCGAGCCGAAGATCAAGTTCTACATATTCTCGTACTCTGCGCCCGGTCTTTCAGATGCGCAGCAGCGCAATGAGGAGCATACCCGGTCGATTCGAACCGCCATTGATGAGCTGCTGAGCTGAGATTCAGTCAGGCGCGGCCGCCGCGGCAGAGTACCTGCCGCCCCTTATGGGTAAAGACCTCGAATTCCGTCCCGTAGAGACGGCTGAGATTCTTTCCTGTGAGAACATCAGCTGAAGAGCCGGAGGCGAAGAGGATTCCTTCACGAAGCATCACGATGCAGTCAGCCGCCTCGGCCGCGGCTGATGGGTCGTGGGTTGAGAAGAGGATGGTCATGCTCCCACCGGAAACTGTTTTCATGAGGGTCAGCACCGCAGCAGTATTGGCCGGATCAAGGCTGCTTGTCGGCTCATCGAGCAGGAGAATGTCAGGGTCCTGGGCGAGGGAGCGGGCGATGAAGACCAGCTGCCGTTCCCCGCTGCTCAGGGCAGCAATGCTCCTGCGGGAATACTCCTCCATCCCCACCCGCTGCAGGCTTGCCGAAGCTGCAGCGATGTCAGCCGTCCCTGGAACCCCGAGCTGAGGCATGTAGGGCGCTCTTCCGAAGAGCACGTAGTCGAGAACCGAGAATGAGAACTGGACCGGTTCGTTCTGGGCTACCAGACTTACGGTCATGCTGCGTTCGCGCTTCGTGTAGGACTTCACCGGACGTTCGTTGAGAAACACTGCCCCTGAATCGGGTTTTTTCCAGCCGAGGATGAGATCGAGCAGTGTTGTCTTGCCGCAGCCGTTTGGCCCGAGCAGAGCGGTTATTTTCCCTTTGGGGATCTCCAGGTTAATGCGGTCTGCTGCCGGCACAGCCCTGCCGGGATAGGTGTAGCTGACCTCATTCAGTCGGACCGCAGCCTTCACAGGGCTTCTCCCAGGCTGCGGCGGGAGGAGAGGAAGAGCGCGAAGAGTGTCGCTCCGGTAATGCTGGTGATAATTCCCAGCGGCAGCTCACCGCTGAGGAGCGTCCTTCCGACCGTATCGCCGATAAGCAGGTAGAGTGACCCGATGAGCATGCTCAGGGGGAGGGCATGCTGAGAATCAGCTCCGACAATTCTCCGGGAGATATGGGGAACGATCAGGCCGATCCAGCCTACAAGACCGCTGACCGATACGGCCGCAGCGGTACCTGCCGTAGCACAGATAAGAAGAAACCGCTTCTCCCATACCGGTGATATTCCGGCTGCGTAGGCTGACCTGTCGTCAAGCGAGAGGATGTTGATCCTCCAGCGGTAGAGCAGCATGACCGTAAGGCTTCCCCCGCAGAGGGGAAGGATGGAGAGAAAACTCTGCCAGTCGGTATTCCACAGCCCCCCGAGGAGCCAGAAGGTGATCTCCTGCAGCTGACTCTGCGGATCGGCAAGATATTTTATGATACCCAGCCCCGAGGAGAAGAGGGCTGAAACCGCAATGCCTGCGAGGATGAGGCGGAGTATCCAGCCTCCGAAGCGGAAAGCAGAGGCGAGGAGGAAGGAGAGCGAGAGACCTGCCAGGGCTGTGATGAATGCTCCGGACTGGACTGCAGCTGCGGTATTGCCGAACAGGAGGATTGCCGCTGCAGCCCCGAAGGCGGCCCCCTGTGATACGCCGAGGAAGCCCGGTTCTACCAGCGGATTTGAGAAAAGCATCTGAAAGACGAACCCGGAGGCCGAAAGGACTGCGCCGATGAGCAGGGCAGATGCTATCCGGGGTGCCCTGATATGGGTGATGATCCGCAGGGAGAGCGGGTCAGGCGAGCTAAGCACCCCAAAGGAGATGCCTGCAGAAGGATAGCGTCCGCTGAACAGGGCTGCCGCTGCCGCTGCTGCGGTCAGCAGGGCCGCTGCGGCGAACACACCGGTCCTGCGGCGGTTCAGGTTGTGTGTGCGGCTCATCGGGATTCAACCGTTCCGAGGGAGCTGCGGTAGCGTGCAAGGATATCCTCAAGGGCCTGTTCGTCGGTGATACGGTAGAGGCTGCGGTAGAAGTCTGTTACGAGCTCTTCCATGGAAACGTCGCTGAACAGTTGCGGGTGCAGATCCGAAGCGAGCCACTCAAGTCCAAGAATCCAGCGGGTATCGGGCTGTGCCCAGCTGTGGTAGTCGGCGGGAAAGGCGGTAATTGTTCCCCTGCGATAGGCTGCAAGCTCCTGCCAGAGGGGTGAATTCGCCAGCCTGCCGATAAAACTGCCGGCGGGGGTACGGTAGCTGATAATATAGATTCGATCGGGATTCCAGGCGGAAATCTGTTCGAAGGTAACTGTCTGCCAGTTGTCGGTAACCGCTTCCTCAGCCCACACAGCCGCAGCGCCGGCCTGTTCAGCCATGAAGGTCTGAATCCAGGACGCTGGAGGAACCTGAAAGGTGAGCGCCTCTTCGGTGGAGGTGAGATAGAGCATCAGGACAGTTTCACGCTCATCAGCAGGTATCGCAGCGGTCCTGTCGCGTACCCGCTCGAGACGGGAACGGAATATCCCGGTTATCATTTCAGCTTCCGCATCCCTGTTGAGAAGCTTGCCCAGTTCCTTGATCTCCTTGATGTAGTCATCAGGATTTTCCAGACCGACGGTGAACACCGGAATATCGAGCAGCTCAAGCTGCTCTCCAAACAGGGAAAAGTTGCGCTCCTTTGTAATGACCAGATCGGGTTTTCCGGCAGCTATAGCTTCCGCTCCGACACTGTGGGGAAGGCGCTCCCCGGAGGGAAGGCTGGGCAGCAGCAGTTCATAGAAATCTCCTAGCCCCTGATCCGTCTGGCCAAGTGCGGTCACTGCGGCCTGCTTCGAGGAAAAGAGCGTCAGCGCATCGGCAGCAATCATGGATGCCCTTCCTGCAATTGCGATGCGCTGGGGTTCCCGGGCCAGTTTCACGCTGCGTCCGAGAGCATCTTCTGCCTGACAGCAGGCCGTCTCTTCTGACGGGAAGGGTGCGGCTTCATCGGTGC
>CAYSRK010000345.1:0-5568 GCA_964433385.1 uncultured Spirochaetales bacterium | reverse complement strand
GCAGCGCTACCGGGCGGTGGAGCCCGGTAGAACAGAGACGGGGAGAAGACTCTACTCTGACGCTGACATAGAACGGCTTTCACTTCTGCAGAGAGCTGTCCGCAACGGACGCTCCATAGGCCAGGTTGCGAACCTCAGCGATGAAGAGCTCACAGCCCTGATAGAAGCCGACTCGGCCGCGGTGCACAGACTCAGCCGGTATGAAGAAACTGAAGCTCCCGGTACGGGCAGCCATGCAAAATACATCCGCTCCGTATCCGACCGGTTTGTACAGAGGACGGCGGAGTTTGATGATTACGGACTGGAGACTCTTCTGCATGAGGCGCTCAGCCGTCTTGGGCAGCAGACAGTCATTGACGAACTCATCCCCTCCCTCATGCACCGCCTGGGTGACGAGTGGCAGCGCGGGAATATGCGTATTGTCCACGAGCATCTGGCAACCTTCGTTGTCGAGGGATTTCTGAACAGTCTTTACTATGCTGTCACCCTGCCGGCTTCAGCCCCGTTCGCCGTCTCGGCGACCTTCAAGGAGCAGGTACACACAGTCGGGGTGCTTTCGGCAGCCCTCGTGGGACGTTCGGCAGGCTGGCAGACAATTTATCTCGGCGGCAATACCCCGGTTGAAGAGACCGCCGGCACGGCTGTCTCCCTCAACGCCCGGGTCGTGCTCCTCAGCCTTAATTACCCGTACACCGCCGCAGCCGTGGTGCGGGAACTGCGGAAGCTGAGATTAGCCCTCCCGCATGATATCCAGATTATTGCGGGAGGACCCGCAGCGTCCTCTCTCTTGGCAAGCGGGCAGAGTGAAGGCGTTACTGTTCTGGGAAATTTTACCCAGCTGCGGCTGCACCTTACCAATCTGCTGAAACAGATCAGCTACACGTAGAGCAGAACAGCAGCCGCATGGCAGGCAGTTCCTGCCAGCACGAACAGATGAAACAGCGCATGGTTGTACGGGATAGTCCTGATCAGGTAGAGCACGGCTCCTGCCGTATACGCTGCACCACCTGCCGTCAGCAGTCTGAGTCCCGCAGGATGCAGGGAAGCGATAATCGGCTGATAGAAGAAGATGACCAGCCACCCCATCAGTACATACATAACCGTAGAGATGGTCCTGAACCGTCCGATGAAGAAGAGTTTCAGCACAATGCCGACGGCAGCGGCACCCCAGCTAAGGGAAAAAATTACCCATCCGACCGTCCCCCCGACAACAATCAGGGAAAAGGGTGTATAGGTCCCGGCTATCAGCAGGTAGATCGCCGCATGGTCAAAGACCTTCAGCCTCCGACGCACAGCCGGATCCTCCGCACTGTGATAGAGTGTTGAGGCTGCATAGAGCACGATGATGCTCAGACCGAAGAGCGAAAAGCTGACGATGCGCAGCGCACCCCCCGCAACAGCTGCTTTGCGCACCAGCAGGATCGCGGTGACAAGGCCGGCAGCGAACCCGACTGCGTGGGTGATGATATGCAGCCGCTCTTCGTTTCGCGGGTAGACCGATCTGTCCTTCTCTCTGTTTGCCTTCTTCACACCAGCCCCTTATACGGTACTTTTTGTTCCCAAAAACATATTTCGTGAATTAATAGTTGCGATACGCGCTATTTGTGCGCTTTTTTTATCCCTCTTACTGCTCTCAGCCACATCTGCTGCACCCGGGACCGACAAGAACGCTCCTCCCTCCCGGACCGGGCACCACCGCTATCTGCACGGGTATTCGCTCCCTCAGCGCGGGAATATGAGAGATCACTCCGATGAGCTTCTGCTCCTCGTGCAGCCCGGCAAGAGTCTCGAGAGCTGTCTCCAGACTCTGCTCATCCAACGTCCCGAACCCCTCATCAAGAAAGAGTGAATCAACCCGCACGTTCCGGCTCGCCATCCGTGAAAGCCCGAGGGCGAGGGCGAGACTTACCATGAAACTCTCCCCACCGGAGAGATTTCGCGTAGACCGGATCTCGCCTGCCTGGTAATCATCGATCACGTTCAGCTCCAGCGGCTGTTCTTCGTCACGGATCAGCAGATACCGGTCGGTCATCTGCTGAAGCTGCCGGTTTGCATGGGTAATCATCAGCTCAAAGGTGAGACCCTGGGCAAAGTTGCGGTACTTACGCCCGTCGGCAGAGCCGATGAGCAGGTGCAGCCGATCCCACTTGCGGACCTGAAGCCTCTGCGCTTCAACCTCTTCCCGCTTGGCAGCACTCTTTTCTCCTGCTCTCCGGTAATCCTCCGCTCTCTGCCGAAGGGCCCCGACGGTATTGCCGCACCTTGAGAGCTCTGCCTCGCCATCGGCAAGCCCGGCAGCAGCCTCCTCAAGTGAACGCTGAACGGGAGTCAGAGCGCGCTCCCGTTCCAGCTGCAGCCTGCGGTCACCGAGAAGCAGCTGCAGATCGCGAACCTTCTCGCTCAGCCCCTCCAGACGCAGCTTCAGCTGCGAACGCTCCTGCGGGCTGATTCCGGCATGTTCTGCCTCCTCCGCATTCTGAAAACCCAGCCTGCGGGCGGCCTCCTCAAGCTGCTGCTGCCGGGTGAGAATCTGTTTTCTACGGCCTTCAGTCTGCTCTGAGAGCCCCCTGTTCCTCACCTCAAGCTCCACTGTCTCCCTGATGCGGGCATCGCTGCGCACCCGCGCATTCCGGATACGCTCCCCGGCTTCCTGCAGCGCCTCATCAATCTTACGCTCCTCGGAATCCGGGTCCAGGTCCCCGAACGAGGCACTCCTGCGTCGGACAAGCTCTTCGTGCTCTTTTTCGTGCTCATAAAGCTGTCTTCTGCTGCGGCTCACCTCTTCCCGGAGCCCCTCGAGGACTCCTTCAAGCCGGCCTGCGGCCACTGCAAGTTCCGATACCTCCTGTTCCTTGTCCCGGACTGCGCGGAGAGCTGTTTCATAGGCGTCAGCCCGCGCCTCAAGTTCCGCACGCACCGCCGCAGTTCCCTTCTTCCCGCCGCAGACGATTCCGTAGGGCTTAAGCGCCGCATTCAGCTCAGAAAGCTGTTTCTCCCATCCGTTCCTGGCCGTATCAGCGAGCTCTCTGCGGGCAGCAAGCGCAGTTTCAGCCTCTCTGCGGCTGTACTCGGCCTGATCAAGCGCCCTCTGCGCTTCAGCAAGCGCGCCTCGGTCCCGCTCCTCCTGCTCCTTCATCGCCGATATCTGTTCATCAAGCTTATCCGCCCGGCTTTCCAGAGCTTTCAGCTCCTCCATACGCGCCAGTTCACCGTCGAGATCAGGAACCGCGCCTGCCGCGTAGGGATGGGTGAGCGACCCGCATAACGGACACGGGGTTCCCTCCCTGAGCTGTTTCCGCTCTTCATCAAGGCTTCGGATTCGGCTGAGCTGGGCCTGTCTGTCAAGCAGTTCCAGCTGTTCCCTGCGGAGCTCACGCAACGGTCTGCCGCCGAGAAGCCTTCTGTGCTCTGCAAGCAGCCGGGCATGCGCCTCCCCGCTCTCCTGCCGGGCTGCAGCGGCCTTCTCCTTCGCCTGAACCATCCGCTGAGTTTCCGCCTGTGCCCTGTTCAGCTGTTCCTGAAGCCCTTCAAGCACCTCCTCAGATGCAGCCCGGACAGAGGCGGCTGATGCAAGGGAGTCCAGCCTTCCAACAAGTCCGGAAAGCGCTGCTTTCAAGGCGGCATCTTCTTCGTGGGAGCTGCAGTAGGCCGCATCTTCAGCAGCCTCCTGCAGAAGCTTCTCACGCTTTCTGTCCAGCCCGGTTTGCTCCTCCCTGCGCTTCTGCAGTTCACCCTCAGCCTGCTCAAGGTTCTGCCGCGCCTTCCTGCACTCATTCAGTTTCTGCTCGGTCTGCCGGTCGAGCAGCCGTATACCGCTGATCAGTGCAGCCCGTTCTTTACCGGTCCGCTCCTGCTCTTCAGCAGCCTGTTCAGCCTCTTCAAGCATCCGTACAGCGGCATCCCGCTCGGCAGTAAGCCGGCGAAGCTCAGATTCCCCTGCCTTCAGCTGTTCGAGTTCATCCTCCTGCAGCTCAACAAGCGTTTTAAGAACAGAACTGATACTGTCAAGTTCAGCTGCCTTAAGCGCCTCATCCAACCGCCTGCGCTCAGGTTCCGCAGCGGACAAGGCGGCTTCAGCCTCTTCAAGTTCAGTCTCAAGCCGCTTTACCTCGCTGCTCAGCTGTGCGGTCCGCATTAGCTGCTCATGCTCCTGCCGCAGCCGGGAGACTGCTTCCCTCAGCCGCTGCTCCTCACTCACTGCCGTCTCAAGCTCCCGCTTCAGTTCTGCCGTCTGCTCTTCGTTGGGGAGGCTGAACGAGGCGAGCTCCCGGTTTAACAGTTCCAGTCTGTTCTGCTCGTCCTTTCTGCGCTCATGGACCGCTATCGATATGTCGCTGTAGAGTTCTGTACCGGTTATCTGCTCAAGTATCGGGGCCCGGTCAACGGGTAAGGCCCGCAGAAAGGTATCGAACCCTCCCTGGGCGAGAAGTATTGAGCGGGTGAACCGATCGTAGCTCATGGCCGTTCTCTTCTCGACCTCCTCGGCCACTTCCCGTTTTTTTTCAGCCAGAATCTTTCCCGTCTGCGCTTCTGCAAGTTCGTGTTTCGATTCCATGAGATTCCCGCTGCTGTTTCTGCGGGCGCGGTGCTGGCTCCAGCGGCAGATATAGCTTCCGCTGGCGCAGCTGAACGTTACCTCCGCATAGCATTCGCCGGTCTGGCGGGACATCAGCTCATTGGAGGATGAGCTGATTTTTCCCAGCCTGGGGGTTGTCCCGTAGAGCGCGAGGCAGAGCGCATCGAGCACGGTGGATTTTCCCGCCCCCGTAGGACCTGTTATGGCGAAGATACCGCTGTTCTCGTAGGCTGCATCGGTGAAATCGATGAGCCAGTCGCCGTAGAGCGAGTTGAGGTTCTTAAACCGCAGTTTGAGGATTTTCATTGCTGTTTCTCCTCAGGCGAGCCCGCATCCTCGAGAGAGAGCACGACTTCCCGGTAGAGCTCGATCAGTTCCTCCCGTTCTTCCGCTGATACGGTGTGGGCATCAAGGCAGCGGCTGAAGACTTCGTACGGGTCAAGATCATCGAGGGTCTGCGAGGAGGCTGCGCCTGTAAGAGCCTGCCGGGTGACGCGGCGGTTCCTGATGCGGCGCACTTCCAGGGCTGTGGCGCTGACCGCCTCGTCAATCCGCTCCCGCAGGTCAGCAGCAAGCTGCTCTCCGGTGTACTCAATTTCGAGCCAGGCGCTGCTCTGCTGCTCCGCAAGCTCTTCAATCCTTCGCAGTATCATATCAAGATCGCCCGTGATCCGCTCAAGTTCCTGGAACCGGGGTATCGGGACCGGGCGGAGGGTAATTCGGGGACCCGCTGTTTCTGCAATAATCACCTCCTTCGTCTGGGAAGCTTCACCGTACCCCATAGGCAGCGGAGAGCCGCTGTAGCGGATACGGCCTGAGGAGCCAACCCGCTGGGGTACGTGCAGGTGACCGAGGGCTGCATAGTCGATTTCAGGGGGGAACGTTTCCTCCCCGATACGCGCGAGCGTGCCGACATAGAGCTCACGCACTCCGTCACCCTCCTCTGTTCTGCCTCCGGCTGCAAAGAGGTGCCCTGAGGCTATGATCGGGAT
>CAYSRK010000344.1:0-6937 GCA_964433385.1 uncultured Spirochaetales bacterium | reverse complement strand
TCACGTAGGGTCACGGCAGGGAATACTCAGGTATCGGAACAAACCCTTTCAACCCGCAGCTCGGGAGTGGTTTTCAGGAGGAGCCTGCCGGGTTCCTTGCAGCCTGCCGCCGGCTCTCTCAGTGAGCACCTGCGGCTCGGGAACCCTCTCTGCGGCACCGTTGTGCCGACAGCTGTACTCCCTACTCGTCTCCTTCACAGCTTTTGCTCAATATGCGAATAAGCTTTCCGTTTGTCAAGTGCTGTGCAGACCGAGAAAAGTTTCAGCTACAGCTGAGCATCTGAAACCTTCAACTTGGCTGAAAGTTCGGCAAAACTGGTGGAAAGGTCGGTCTTCTGCACCACAATATGTTCCGGCAGATTGAGGTTCTTCGGCGCAAAGTTCCAAATCCCCTTCACACCCGCCTCAACAGCCTGTTCGGCCACAGCCTGGGCGGTGTCGGCCGGAACTGTGATAATTGCTATACTGATATGCAGCTCACTGACAATATCTTTCATATCCTCAAGCTGAGATATGCTGATGCCGCCAATCTGGCGGCCCACCTTCCGGCGGTCTTTGTCAAACACCGCTATGATTCTCAGCCCGTTCTCGACAAACCCTTTGTACCCGATAAGCGCAGTTCCGAGGTTGCCGGCTCCTACAAGCAGCGCATAGGTCGTATCATCCCACCCGAGGTAATGCTCAATTGCGAGTATCAGCTCACTTACATGAAACCCGACCTTCGGCCTTCCCTTTACCCCGGTGCAGGCCATATCTTTCCTGACCTGAATCGGCTTGAGCTTCAGGTCCTCTGCCAGCTTCGTCGCTGAAATCCACTCTTTTCGGTTCTCGGCGTGCCCTTTCAGCAGCCGCAGATAGGCAGGAAACCGTCTAACCGTAGGGAAAGGTATCACATTGGGTTCGTCCAATTTCATGGCTCCATTATAGCGAATTATAAAATAAAATAAAAGAAAAATAGCACCTGACTGTTTCTGTCCGGGAATACCGGAGCAGGGCAGAAGTGATTAAGAACGGGCTTGCGCTGCATGGAGAACCTCGACCACCTCATCAATAAGCCACTCCGGAGTGGAGGCACCGGCGGTTATACCCACCGTGCCGCAGGTAAAAATCTCGGGACTGATCTCTTCAACTCCAGCTATATGCCACGCCGGTTTTCCCGTTTCCAGCGCCATCTCAAAAAGCCGGCGGGTATTTGCACTCTGATGGCCGCCGATTACCAGTACTGCATCAACCGTATCAATAAGCCTCCTCAGCGCATCCTGGCGCAGCATGGTTGCGGGACAGATTGAATCAATGATCTGCAGCGCTGCGCTTGAGCCGGCTGATGAAAAAAGCCGCTGAATAGCACGAGAAACACTGCGGTACTCTTCGGCTGAGAAAGTCGTCTGGGAAAGAAGGACCGTATCGATCTTAACAGAGACTGACCCGTCAATCTCGGCTGCCCCTTTGATGATGCGGATATCGCGGTAGTGAGGAACATCCTGCACTATCGCCTGAACCTCGCCATGCTCAGGATTCCCGGCTATGATGATCTGCCTGCCCTCCTGAGCGCTGCGCCGGACAAGGTGCTGGGAACGGGTGACCCTTCGGCAGGTACCGTCTATAAGCTCAAAACCCGCCTTTTCAAACAGTTCCCGCTGTGACGACGGAATCCCGTGCGCCCGTATGACGGCAATTCCGGGAGGCGCATCCTCGGGTCGGTGTATTACCGTTACCCCCTTCTCTTCCTTCAGGCGGCTGAGAAACACTTCGTTATGAATCAGGGGTCCGATCGTATAGACCGGTCTTCCCGTTCTCTCCCCGAGTTCGACAGCCTCGTACGTTTTTTTCACTGCAGATTGAACCCCTGAACAGAACCCCATCACTTCGGAACGGATGATCACCATATAGTCCTGCCTCCTCTCACCCCAGCTTCAGACTGAACGCTGCCCCGTCACCCACAGGCAGGAGCGCGGAACAGTAGCGCGAATCAGCAAAGAGCCGGGTATTGTAGGCATCAGTATACCTGCCGAGCCCCTTCCTCACGTTCGGATTGAACCGGAACAGCACATCGTCGGTAACAAGGATACCGCCAGGGCGAAGCAGCGTATAGATGTCGTCGTAGAGCAGCGGATAGAGATACTTCCCGCAGTCCTGAAACACCAGGTCATATGAGCCAGGCTGCTCCTTTGCCATGTCCGGAACCGCAGTCCGGGCATCAGCGAAGACCTGCCGGACAGAGGATCCGAGACCGGATCGTTCTATCACCTGAGCAGCCTCCGCCGTTGTTCCGGCATGATTGTCGACAGTCACAAGAAGACCTCCCGTCGCCTTCAGAGCCTCCGCCAGCACAATGGTGGAATATCCTATTCCGGTACCGAGCTCCAGGACCCTCTGCGCCTGAAGCAGCCGTATGAACAGCGTAATAAGCCTGAGCGTCTCCGGCTCGGTAAACGGCTGGATATCATCCCTGTCCTGTGATTCAGTGAGAAGCTCTCCGCTTAACCCGGTATCGCTGCCGAGGAGTGAGAGAATGTACTGTGAAATATCTTCTTTGTGACTCATGAACTGAAAACAAACCGCCCCTGAGGGCGGTTAAAAAAAACACTGCTGCGGGCGGAGAACTAACTTTTCCGTTTTCCGCGCAGCTTTCTCTGTGCAGTCGGGATCTCAATCTCCTGCTGTGTCTGCTGAACCGCCTTGGGCGTTTCCTTCTCAGCCTGCTCTGCCAGAACTACAGAAGGGTCTTTGCCCAGATGCCTCGCCTTACGCTGAATCTGCCTGTTGGTTACAGCCAGAAGAACCGGAGAGGCGATGAATATCGAAGAATAGGTACCGACAATTATTCCCACTATCAGGTTCAGCGCAAACAGTCTGATTGCTCCTGAAGCAAAGATAAAGAGGGGGATGACAGCCAGGAGGGTTGTTAACGACGTGATCAGCGTCCTGCTCAGAGACTGCGTGATGCTGGTATTCACAATCCGCTCAAAAGTTTTCCCCTTCAGCAGCCCGGTATTTTCCCTTATCCGGTCAAAGACTACGATGGTGTCGTTCAACGAGTATCCTATAATTGTCAGCACCGCAGCAATCGTGGTGGTGGTAACCTCAAGCCGGAAGACGGCAATAACGCCGAGCATGACGAGAATATCATGGGCAAGCGCAGTTACGGCAGAGAAAGCTGAAGCAAACTGAAATCTGATCCAGATGTAGGCCATGATCAAGGCCAGGGCTACGGCCACCATAATGATGGAGCGGTAGGTAAGCAGGTTGGAAAACTTCGGACCCACATAGTCCGACTGCTTGGTCACCACACTGTCTTCCCCGAAGGATGCCTGCAGCATTTCGAGGATTTGTGATTCAAGTTCCTCTTTCTCGCCTTCGGCGGAAGCTTCTGCCCTTATCTGAAACTCCTGCAGCGCGGCATCCCCGACTATCTGCACCTGAGGAGAGCCGGCTACACCGGAAACAGCTTCCCGGATTTCATCTATTGAGATATAGGCGGAACCGTCCGTATTGGCCGTGTTGATGAGAGCCGGTTCCCTTGAAAGGGTATAGGGCAGGTTCAGACCGGTCACTATCTGCGAACTCGGAGCCGAGCCGTTGTAGACGGTAACTTCAACACCCTCTTCAGCTTCAAGAGCCGAGGCAAGGGCATCAATAGTTGCATAGTCTGCAGATCTGAGCACAGTCCTGCGTACACCGTCCTGGTTCCTGAATTCCAGCACCAGATTACGGTTTACGACATCCAGCGTGACATCATCGGAACCCTCATAGGCGACCGCAAGGGCGGCATCGGCTATCTGAACCCGCTGGCTGAGACCGGCCTGAAAATCGATACCCAGGTTGAAGCCTCCGCTTAAAACCATCCCCGCTACTCCGCCGACAATAACCAGCGCGGAGATTATGAGGAAAAGGTACCGGTGTTTTGTGAAGTTAATTACTCTGCTATGGTTCATTTAATCCTCCAGCTGATCCGGAGATTGTCCACTTTCACCTTCTGGATGAAGAAATCAAACACCAGGCGGGAAACAAACAGGGCTGTGAACATGGATGTCACGATACCGGTTGAAAGGGTGTTGGCGAATCCGCGGACACCTCCCGTCCCGAGCTGACTGAGAACCAGTGCGGCTATGAACGTGGTGATGTTTGCATCCATAATGGTCCAGAAGGCTTTGCTGAAACCGGCCTTAACCGAAGCTTCAGGCGACTTGCCGAGAACATACTCTTCCTTGATCCGTTCAAAAATGATGACATTGGCATCTACCGCCATACCTACGGTCAGAATCAGACCGGCTATGCTGGTAAGCGTCAGAGTGAGGTTGAACGCCGAAAGAACGGCGGTAATGATGATAAGGTTGAGAATCAGCGCCGTATCTGCAATAAGACCGGCCCGACGGTAATAGATCACCATAAAAAGTATCACCAGGAGAAACCCTATGGCAATTGCGTTGATGCCCTGCCTGACCGAATCCTCACCGAGAGAAGCCCCTACAGCCTGCTGGTTGACAACCTCCAGAGTGATCGGCAGCGCAGCAGTCTTCAGCACGATGGCCAGATCAGTTGCCTCCTCAGCCGAAAAACCCGTAATCTGAACCGAGTTCCGGATCGCTTCGGTAATGGTCGCCTGCGCTTTGATCTTCCCGTCCATAACCACGGCCATCAGTTTGTCGACATTGGTTGAGGTGAGCTTGTAGAAAATCTCGCCCCCGTCACTGTCGAGCTGGAAATTAACCGTAGGCCGGCCGGTTATCTGGTTGGTGCTGGTAAGTGCCTCAAGGATGTAGACCCCGTCCAGTCCAACCTCTTCATACAGGACGCTGATGTCGATCTCTTCATCAATACCGTAATCGTCCGCCTGGTATACACCAGCCACTATCCGTCCGGGCGGGAGGAAATCAGGCCTGCGGAGAGATCCGTCGTTGTTGTACTTCTCGGAGGGATTCTCCTCGTAGTAGGCCTTAACCTCCGCGGTGAGCTCGGAATCGACAATGTGAAAGGCAAGACTTCCCTTGCCCTGCAGAAAGGAGTTTACCCGTTCCGGATCAGCAGCGCCTGGAATCTCCACCAGAATCTGCCGCGTCCCCTGAAGCCGAAGCTCGGGCTCGGTAAGCCCGAACTGGTCGATCCGGTTATTGAGGATAGCGAGGTTTTCTGCCACAGCCTCTGAAATTTCCGCTTCACTCGGCGTTCTGCCCAGCTTCTGCGCAAAGGCCTGTACATCAGCCTCGAGAACTATGCTCATGCCTCCGCTCAGGTCAAGACCCAGCTGCAGAGCCTTAGCACTTCGCTCCTTTATAGCCAGCAGGTCCGATCGGTAGTACTCCTCAACAGCGGAGAAGAGGGCGAGTTCACTGCTGAACCCGTTCAGCAGGGCAGAGGCGGTCCACGTTCCGGGAACGGCCTTTCCCGCAGTTCTGTAATTCTCCTCAGCTGCAGCCTCAAGATACCCGTAGCCGTCCGGCACTTCAGCATCAGGTGTACTGACAGCCATTTCTATCAGCATCCGGACATCCTGTGAAGCCCTTCCCCGTGCGTATTCCTTGATCTGCTCCTTGGAACCTGTGGCCAGCTCCCGGGTTTCCAGGGGGGTAAGAAAGTACCAGGAAACGGTCGGAAACAGAAAGTATCCTCCCATAATCAGCACCAGGAGCACGACGATTAAACGCCCTCGTTTACTCATATTACAACTCCAATTGACAGAGAGATTAAGCAGAAGCTGTTACACTTGTGCCATGGGAATTTCATACGGGAAAATTCCATGAAGGCGCATCTCCGAAACAGTCTGAGTCCCGGGAAACGCGTATTTAATCCTCTTTTTTTTCGGTTTCTTTATCGGTCTCAGTCTTGCCTTCAGCTTCCTGCTCTCCACTCTTCTTCGGAGCTGCAGCGGCGGATTTCGCTGAAGAACTCTTTTTCGGTGCGCTTTTCGCCTTGCTCTGCGGTTTCGCCTTCGCCTTCTCTTCGACAGGAGCCGCCGGCTTTTCAATTTCAGCAGGCTGCGCCTTGGCAGCTTCGGCCTTCTTGTCAAGCACGTTCGCTACAGCGCTCTTGCTGAACTCAATCTTTGTGTTGTCGTCAACCTTCAGCGTGATGACAGCATCCTTGACCGAGACAACTGTCCCGCGGATACCTCCGATGGTGACCACCTTGTCGCCCTTCTGAACGGCATTGATCATGGCCTTCGTCTCTTTTTCCCTCTTGCGCTGCGGGCGGATGATGAGAAAGTAGAAGACGACAATGATCAGTCCAAAAGTTATGAAGGTAGTTACCATGGAACCGCCGGAAGACCCCGCTGTCCCTTCAGGGGCGGCAAGCAGAAACGGCAATGCGGAAAAATACGTAGTCATAATGTGGTAACCTCACAATTCACAGTAGATAGTATCGTGAAAAAATACCATGTTAAACTGAACCTAGTCAAGGATAAACCGGACAAGATTGGCCGGCGCCTGACAGCATCGGCTCAATACCATGCATCTCTATTTTTTAAAAGAACTTGCTCACACAAGCACAACCGCCTGCACCCCTTCGGGAGGGTCTGAGGCGCCGAGCAGCCGTTTCATCTCGGCCGCATCAGCGAATGTCGTGCCGGCAGCGGCGTTATAAGCGCTGATGACGAACATCATATCTTCAGCGTTTCCGCTGTAGAGCGCCGAACAGAGGGCAGCCTTGAACAGCCCCTTTCCAGCCAGCTCACGGGTGGTCAGCTTCCCGTAGGCAGCTTTCGCCTGCCGGTCTACCACTGCCGCATTTCCCTGAAAACCGATACAGAACACATAATCTTCCCGTTTCATAACCGCTCCGCATGAAAAAACCCGGGCCTTTGTAAGAGGACCCGGGCTTATGAGTAAAAGGTCAACCGTTCCCTGCCCGCAAGCGGGGAACAGGCTGCTACATCATGCCGCCCATACCGCCCATTCCGGGCGCTCCGCCGCCAGGCATGCTCGGCTCCGGTTCAGGG
>CAYSRK010000343.1:0-6769 GCA_964433385.1 uncultured Spirochaetales bacterium | reverse complement strand
TTGCTATCATGTAGATTGCGCTGCCGGCAAGAAATCTGTTTCGATACCGTGAATACGCATAACCGGCAAAAAAACTTACCAGGCCGGCTAGGACGGTAGCCCCGACCGCTATGATAAAGCTGCTGCGGATAGTCCCGAAAAAGTCCCGCCACTGGGTCCACATAGTGGCATAGTTGTCAAGGACCGGCCGTACCCACAGTATCGGGGGATACCGCAGGATATGACGCTCTTTTCTGAAGGAACTCAGCACGATATAGAGGATCGGCGCAACCGACCAGATAAAAATCAGGGCTGTCAGTGCTAACCGCAGAAGCAGTCTGAAAGGATGTTTGATTCTCATGCCGTCACTCCTTCAGCTTAATCCTCTTGTGCATCCTGTAGAGATAGAACGATGAAATCAGCAGAGCTCCCACCACCATGATCCAGCCTGTTGTTGACGCCAGACCGAATTTACCGTAATTGAAGGCGTTCCTATAGAGATATACCGCCAGCACTTCTGTGCTCCGGGCGGGAGCCCCCTTGGTGAGCAGCCAAGCCTCGGAAAACATGCGGAAAGAAAATACCAGTCTGAAGATCATGCAGACAAGCATGGTCTGCGCCAGAAGAGGCAGCGTGATAAACCTGAACAGCTGCGGTCCGTTCGCCCCGTCTATCCTCGCCGCATCGTAGTAAGTCTGCGGGATCGAGAGCATCCCTGCGTAGAGCATGATGAAGGTAAAGGGGATATGGAGCCAGAGGCTGATGATGGCTATCAGCAGCAGCCCGTGCGCAGGATGAACCGACCAGTTGAAAGAGCCGAACCCCAGCAGCGGAATGGTTTTTCCGATGAGTCCGATATTCGGATCCATGAGGTTCTTCCAGGTTAGTACTGCAACAACGGGAGAGACTGCATAGGGGACCAGGACAGCGGAGAACATAACCTTCTTCCACAACACTCCGCGAACAAAGAATGAGGCCATCCCCAGACCTATCAGCATTTCCGAATAGACCACTCCCACGACAATCAGGACCGTATTGGTCACCGCTTTCCAGAAATGGGGATCGGAAAAAAGCGCCTGGTAATGGGTCCATCCGACATAGGAGAGGGACGTACCCCAGAAAGAGTCGTTGAGGCTCAGCCAGAAGACGTAGATCGAGGGTACCCCGATAACAGCAAGCAGCAGCAGGTGCGCCGGTGAGATGAGCACATACGGGGTTTTTCTCGATTTCTGAATCACGCTCATACACTGCTCCTGCCTGACACTTCTGCCCTCAGGCGGCCGTCATGGTATTGTTCACAGCAGTGCACGTATGCAGGGAAACTGACTCGCATACGTGCACCGTACACAGCGACTAATAGAGCAGATCCTCAAGCCTTGTCTGCATGGACAGGGCGGCTTCCTCGGGGGTTTTTATGCCGAGGACTGCAGCATGTGCCTCCTCAGTGAATATATCCCACGCCTCTCTGGAGTTATCAAAGATCGGCCGGGTTTCAGCGTCCAGGAGTGCGAGCGCCTCTTCGCCCTTCCAGGGGTACATCTCGACAACGCGGGGATCATTGTACGCCGAGGGGTGGACCGGACTGTTGCCGTTCAGTGCTGCCCGGATGGTGTTCTCCATAGTGGAGAGCTCCCTGATGAGGTCCCATGCAAGATCCTTGTTGGCTGAGTTCTGCGGAATAGCCATCGACCACACTTCCATCTGGTGAGGAGCTATCTGATCTTCAGTTACATTAATATGCCGGGATGGCAGAATTGATCCGGGGAAATCTGAGATGTCAGGGTCGTTGTAGACTCCGTACCGGGCCATGGGCGCATCAATGATTGCAGCCCGTCCGCTTGTGGCCATCGCTGTCTGATCATCAATGCTGATGGTGGCAAAGTTCGATGGAACAGCGCCGTAGAGGTACAGTTCCCGGAAGACGCTGAGACCATTGATCATTTCCGGAGTATTCGCCTGGACTGTCACGGAGCCGTCATCATCCACAACAAAGAGCTCTACTCCGTACCCAACGAGAATCCGCTGTATCGAGGACCACCCGCCGAACCCGCCTACGAGACCGATCACCTCGGTACCGTCTTCACGAACGTAGGTCATCCGCTTCGCATACTCTGTCAGCTCGGCAGAAGTCCTCGGCGGTCTGGTAAGCCCACGCTCCTCAAACAGCACTTTATTCCAGAATAAACCCGAAACCGAGTGCCGGTAGGGGATGGAAACAAGGTGACCATTATGCCTGCTTGCCAGAAAGAAACCCTCGGGTATATCCTCCAGCGCTTCAATGGGATTCTTCTGATGATACGCATCCAGAGGCTCCAGCCTGGAAGCCAGTTCAGGGTTCATGAGCCTGTCTATAACAAACACCAGATCAATGGAAGTCTCCCGCAGGGTAAGCTCACGGGCAAGACGGTCGTGAATGGGATCGATACCTCCGGTTATCCACTCAAGTTCAACATTGTTCCGCTCAGCCCACTCTCCGGCTATGTCGCCCCCCTGACACTCGCCTACCGTGCCCCGAGCTACGTTCTGATGCACGGCGTGGGAGAGGATAGTAAGTTTTCTCACCTCCTGCTTCTCAGCTGCACCCTCGCTGTATGCAGTTACTGCGACCAGCAGAAACAGACATACCGCCGCCAGGGAAACCAGATACTGTGTTTTCCTACTCATCTTTTTTCCTCCTTGTCAGCATGTGACAGGACATCGGTCGTGAAGCAGACTGTTCGAGCACAATTCGGCCGCTCTCCCGTACGCGTTACTGTTCACGCTTCCCATAAAAAGCTACAGTACGAAAATAAATATTATCTCAACTCTCATTTTGATGCTATTATAGCATCATAAGTTTGTCAATGAAAATTTAGGAAAGAATTATGGCACCGGCACAACCTAATTTAAGCATTCTACGGGGTTTTGTTATTCTGGAGGAGGTCATATCATCTCCCAAACCTCTTGGGAGCAGGGAGATATCGCGGACCCTCGGACTCGAGCACAGCAGCGTAAACCGTATCCTGGGAACCCTGTGCGGGATCGGAATGCTCAGGCAGAATCAGGAGAGGAAGTATCTGCCAGGACCCCATATCCATTTTCTTGCCACCTTAAGCCTCCATGCTTCAGGCCTGATCCGAGCATCCCTCGCAGTTCTCGATCCTTTTAGCCAGTTTGGAGCGATTGTCGCAGTCGGGACCGTGTGGAGGGATAATGTCATCTACCTGCTCCACTCGGCTGCAAACGCTGACCTCGCATCAAGCGCCGGTGTCCACGACCACTATCCCAGAAACAAGTCCATCATCGGTAAGGTTCTCTCTCCCGATTATCCCGACTATGCTTATGAAGATCGTCCTGATGTACAAAGCCGCGCTTGGGGTGCGAGAATCGGATCACACGAATTTGGGCTCGCTGTTGTACTGCCGCTCGACCACCCGAAGGCTGAGCCGCCGCAAACCATGCTCAGGCTTACCCAAGAAGCGGCTGAAGAGATCAACAGACACATTTATGGGTGACAACCCTCCGCAGAACAAGCAGGACCTGCTGCCGAAGCGCTCATGCAATCGGCAGAGCGGTAATCCAGGCTCCCGTCGCTGCGTGCACGGCATGTACAATCGCCGGGGCGGCTGCAAGGATGGGAACCTCGCCCATACCCTTTGCCCCAAAGGGTCCCCGGGGATCGGGCACTTCCACAATCACGGGAATGATCTCGGGAATCTGCATCGAACGGGGCATCCGGTAGCTGTCAAAGTTGTCGCTTTTCACCCGTCCCCGTTCGGTGACCACCCGCTCCGATAGGGCGAAGCCCATCCCCTGAACTACGCCTCCGGTTATCTGGGAGCGCACGTTCAGCGGATTCAGGGCCCGGCCGCAGTCCACTGCCGCCCAGATCTTCACCACCTTTACCGAACCGGAAGCGCGGTGAACCTGCACCAGCGCAGCCTGCGCCGTGTAGGAGTAGGACCAGTGGGTAACTGAACTGCGGCGGGCAAAAGGAACCTCTCCTGAAACAAACCCCTCCGTAGGCGGCGCCTGGTAGCGCCTCTGCGCTGAAAGCCCGGCAAAAAGCCCATCGGACAGCGGAAGATCGATACCCAGCTCAGCACAGCTTACCCGCGAGGAGACCACCTGCCACTGCTGCGCCTCCCCTCCGTACCTGCCTGCAGCCCGCTCCCGCACCAACTCCTGCAGAGCCGAGGCAGCCTGCACCACCGCATTCCCGCTGAGGAACGTCTGCCGCGACGCGGTAGTCGCCCCGGTTTCGGGGGAATGCTCAGTCTCGGTTAAAGCGAGGCGCACATCCGTTACTGCCGCCCCGAGCGCCTCGGCAGCCAGCTGGCGCAGCACAGTGAGCGAACCCTGTCCGTACTCGAACGTACCGCAGCGCAGAAGCACCCCGTCAGTCTCGATCTCGAGAAACGCCCCGGCCTGCTCGTCACTGCCGTGACCGAAACCGACATTCTTCATCGCCGCAGCGTACCCGATCCCGTAGGAAAACTCCTCAGTATCAGGCGGCTTACGCTCGCCCCGCATAGCCTCCTCCAGCGCAGCGAGGGTCTGCACCATCGCCGTCCCCTCCTCCATTCTGTGGCCTGAGGCGAGGTATCGTCCCGGTGCGAGGGCGTTTATCCTCCTGATCTCCAGCGGACTCATCCCGAGCTTCTCTGCAAGCCGGTCGACAAGCTGCTCGACCGCGAAAGCTGCCTGAGGAACGCCGAACCCCCGTACCGCGCCGGAAGGGGGATTGTTCGTATAGACCAGGGTGCCGGTAACAGCGAGGGCGGGAACCTCGTAGGGACCCGCCCCGAAGGTAAGCATATTCTCCAGGATATCGGGACCGAGAGAGGCGTAGGCCCCGGTATCGGCAACAATGTCGGCCTCGAATGCCAGAAATCTTCCCTTGCTGTCGGCCGCCATCCGGCAGCGGACAGTCACCGGGTGCCGCTTCGGATGAACCCGGAATGACTCCTCCCGGGTGAGGGTCATGCGGACCCGCTTCCCGCTCTTCAGCGCAGCAAGCGCGAGCACAGCCTGGAGGGTAATATCCTCCTTGGCCCCGAAGGCGCCGCCGGTCGGCAGCTGACGCACGATAATGCGCTCCTCAGGCAGGCCGAGCACGACAGCCAGCTGGCGGCGGTCGTCAAAAGCGCTCTGCGTACCCATTTCAACAACAACCCGTCCCTCGCTGTCGACCCAGGCCCTTCCCGACTCCGGTTCCATGAACCCCGGGTCAACCGCCTGGGTCCTGAAGGTATCCCCGGCCTCCGCTGCAGCACGGAGGAATGCTGCAGCGGTATCGCCCCGTTTCAGGCTTGCCGTATGGCAGATATTCCCCTTCGCATGAATCCGGGCAGCCCCCTCTTCCAGCGCCTCCTCCGGAGTGTAGATTCCCCCATCCTCCTCAGAATCATAGCTGATGACAATCGCCGCTGCAGCCTCAGCAGCCTCCTCTGCACTGCCGGCAAAGACCGCGGCAACAGGATCGGCGACACAGATGCTCCTCCCGGGTGCAAAAACCGGCTGGTCGGGAACGATCATGCCGAGCTCGTTGCGACCCGGGATATCATCGGCAGTGAGCACCAGGGCAACTCCCGGCATCGCTGCTGCGGCAGAGATATCGAGGGTGAACGTCCCGCAGGGGCGGCTGCTGTAGACCATCTTTCCGTGGAGCGTGTCTGCTTCATGAATCCGGTCATCGGCAAACTCGAGCCTTCCGGTTACCTTGCGCACAACCTCCGCATCCCGCACCGAACCCCCGATGACTCCCCCCGCCGGTCCTGCAGGCACAAGCTCAAGCTCAGCAAGGGCGATCCGCCCGTTTCCCTCGCGCAGGAGTCCGGCTGCAAACTCCACCGCCCGGTGGATCGGCTGAAACCCGGTACAGCGGCAGAGGTTGGGCTGCAGGGCCCTTCGCACCGCCTCCCGGTCAGGATCAGGGTTGCCGTCGAGCAGCGCCTTCGCTGCCATGATCATCCCCGGAGTACAGAAGCCGCACTGCACCGCTCCCTCGACAATGAAGGCGTACTGCAGGGGGTGCAGACTCTGCGGATCACTGAGATGTTCAAGCGTCTCTATCTCCGCTCCTGCAGCGGCTGCTGCCGTTACCCTGCAGCTGCGCACCGCCTTACCGTTCATGATGACCGTGCAGGCGCCGCAGACCCCTTTCGCGCAGCCGTTTTTAGCCGCCGTCAACCCGAGCCTGCCGCGCAGGACTTCAAGCAGTGAGACCTCCTGCGGGTCCCGCTCAAGTCCGACGGCGAGAGCAATGCCGTTTACGCTGCACCTGAGCACATGGCCGGTACCCTTACCCGGCAGCCTATGATGTTCCATTGCCGCCTCCCCGGATAATCTCGGGAGAGAAGGTCACCGTACGCTCGGCGTGTCCGCGTGTGAGGGTGCTTACAGCCGTCGGGGTGCTGCTGATCACCCGCCCTTCACGAATGGAATACAGCGGCAGCGGCATCAGCCTGAGCGCCTCAAACACATCGGGAACATCGAGGATAATGAGGTTTCCCGGCTTTCCGACCTCGATCCCGTAGCGCTCTTCCATACCGAGGGCGCGGGCGCTCTTCACGGTTATCATGGCGAACAGGGCTTCAATCTGCTCTGCGCTGGTCATATGCGCGGTGTGCAGCAGGAGGTTGGCTGCCTGGAGCATGCTTCCCCGCCCGAGAGGGTACCACGGGTCCATGATCGAATCGTGCCCGATACAGACATTCACCCCCCGCGCGTGCAGTTCATCAACCCGGGTGTGGCCCCTTCTGCGCGGATAGCCGTCGTTACGGTTCATCAGGAAACTATTGTCGAAGGG